>DATMUX010000738.1:0-5933 GCA_035563695.1 Acidimicrobiia bacterium | reverse complement strand
TCCGCGACGTCGAGACCGCGCGCATCGCCGTGCAGGCCGCGCTCACGGGTCACTTCGTGATGTCGTCGTTGCACGCGACCGATGCCACGAGCGCGCTGCATCGATTCATGGACATGGGCATCGAGCCGTTCCTGATCGCATCGTCGTTGCTCGGCGTCGTGGGGCAGCGACTCGTGCGCAAGATCTGCCCGCACTGCGCCACCCGGTACGAGGCGACGCCCGACGAGCTCGCGTTCTTCGAGCGGGCCGGAGGCGACGCCGCGAAGAGGGATTTCGTGCAGGGTGCGGGCTGCACGTTCTGCGGGAACACCGGCTACTACGACCGCGTCGGCATCTACGAGGTGCTGGCGGTGAGCGACGAGTTCAAGGAGCTCATCGTCGGCAACGCCCCGCACGCCGAGCTGCGGAGGCTCGCGATCGAACAGGGGATGCGCACGCTGCGCGAGCAGGCCATCGACCTCGTGACACACGACAAGACGACCATCGCCGAGGTGCTGCGCACCGTGTACGTCCTCTAGGGCGGGGAGCAAAGGAACGACCATGCCCACGTTCAAGTACGTCGCCGTCGGACCCGACGGCCGGCAGCTCAAGGAGACGGCCGAGGCGCCCAGCGAAGAGGTGCTGCGCAACCAGCTCCTGCTGCGCAACCTCGAGGTGCGCCAGCTCAGGCAGCGCAAGAGCTTCAACGAGCTCGAGTTGACCCCGCAGCGCGTGCCGCGCAGCGAGATCATGCACTTCTCGCGCCAGATGGCTGCGTTCGTGCGCACCGGCATCCCGATCACCGACGCCCTCGAGGTGATCGAGGAAGGCTCCGGCAACAAGCGGTTCAAGCAGATGCTCAGCGAGATGCGCGAGCAGATCAACAACGGTGTGCCGTTCTCGGACGCGGTCGCCGAACACGCATCCGTGTTCCCGCCCTACTACGTGGGCATCCTGCGTTCCTCGGAGCTGACGGGTCACTTGGACACGTCGCTCGAGCAGCTGTCGGGCTACATCGAGCGCGACGTCGAGGCCAAGAGCACGATCAAGTCGGCGCTCGTCTACCCGCTCGTCGTCCTCGGGATGTCGATCGTGACGGTGGCGATCCTTGCGGTGTACGTGTTGCCGAAGTTCACGAAGTTCTTCAAGGGTCTCGGCGCGAAGCTCCCGCTGCCCACGCGAATGCTGTTGGCCTTCTCCGACATCTTGCAGAACTTCTGGTATGTCTGGCTGACACTCGCTCTCGGTTGCGCGGTGTTCCTGACGTGGCTCCACAAGAGTGAGCGCGGACGACTGTTGCGAGATCGGACGTTCCTCCGCGTGCCCCTCGTGAAAGACATCGTCCTCTACGCGGTCACCGAGCGTGTGTGCCGCATCGTCGCGGCGATGGTCAAAGCCGGTGTGCCACTCCCCGACACCCTCGCTGCCGCGATCCAAGGCACGAACAACAAGGTGTTCGAAGCGGCGCTCCAGGGCGCTCAGGAACGAATGCTGGAAGGGGAGGGCCTCGCGCAGCCTGTCATCGACGCGCAGCTGTTCCCCTCGGCCGCGACGCAGATGATGCGCGTCGGCGAAGACACCGGAACGCTCGACACGCAGCTCGAGAATGCCGCGACGTATTACGGACGAGAGCTCGAGTACAAGCTGAAGAAGCTCACGTCGCTGTTCGAGCCGGCGGTAATCATCTTCATGGGGGTCATCGTCGGCTTCGTCGCGGTGGCGCTGATCTCGGCGATGTACGGCATCTTCAACCAGTCGAAGACCTTGCACCCGAAGTGACGTTCGGCACGCTACGTCGCAATTCGTGCGTAATGGTGCGGTCGACCTATTTAGGGCAGCTTGCCGGGCGCCGTTCACTTCCCCGGCGGGGCGGCGGACCCCGAACGAGCAAGGGGATAGATCGAGTGTTGATTCAGCCGAGGTCCGGGGAGGACCACAAGAACATCGTCGAGCAGGGCTTCACCCTGGTCGAGCTCCTGATCGTGATCGTCATCCTCGGCATTCTGGCCGGGATCGTGGTGTTTGCGGTCGGGAACTTGACGAGCACGGCGTCGGGCCGGGCGTGCAGCACCGAGGCCGACACGGTGAGCACGGCGGCGGAGTCCGTGAAGGCGCAGACGAACGGCGGCATCGCGACGATGGCGCAGCTGGTGAGCGGCGGGACGCTCAACACGGTCACGTTCCAGCCGGCATTGAAGTCGCAGCCGAAGGCGTGGGACGGCGTGACCGCCAAGGTGGCCGGTGCGTGGCCGACGCCGGGCGCCGGCAAGTTCAGTTACCACAACGACGACGCCAGCGTCGTGAAGGACGCAACCGGCGCCTGCAGCTAGTCGGGGACGACCGCACAACACCGTGCGAGCAACGCGACGCCGGGGAGGAGTGCGCTCCTCCCCGGCGGTGCGTTCACCCAAAGTTCTGCTCACCCGCGAGAGCGCGAGAGGAGGGGCGGTGCGAATGCGCAAGGAGCGCGCCGGCGGTCGAACCGACAGTGATGGATTCAGTCTCGTAGAGCTCCTGATCGTCATCGTCATTCTGGGAATTCTCGCCGCGGTCGTCGTCATCGCCGTGGGAAGCGCGACGGGAAACGCCACCGAGCACGCATGCAAGACGGAGGCCGAAGTGTTCCAGAATGCAGTGCTCGCGGCCGACGCAAACACGCCGCCGGTGACCTTGACGGGCGATCACCCCAAGACGGATGCCGCCGCGTTGCACGCGGGCGGGCTGCTCAGCAGCGGCGCGCTCACGTACCTCGACGACGGCCAAGCGTTCGAGCCGGGGAGCTACCCAACCGGCTGGACGTACGCGAACCGCACGGTCGACTTCGCGGGCTGCGTCTGAGAGTCTGTGCTTGGCGCCATAGTGGCGCCAATGGCGCTAATATGGCGCTTATGCCGAGCGTGCAGATCAAGGACGTCCCGGAGGAGACCCACGCGGTGCTCCGCCGGCGCGCGGCCGAGGCCCATCAGTCGCTGCAGGAGTACCTCCGCAGCCGCCTGATCGAGGAGGCGAGCCGGCCGACGCTCGACGAGGTAATGGCGCGCGCGGGAGGTCGCGCAGGGGGCACGATCGGGTTCGACGACGCGGTGAAGGCGGTTCGGGCCGATCGTGCTCGTCGTTGACGCGAGCGTCCTCGCGCCGGCCCTCGCCGACGACGGCCCCGACGGAGACGCGGCGCGGGCCCGGCTCCACGCCGAGTCGCTCGTCGCGCCGGAGCTCATCGACCTGGAAGTGCTCTCCGTGCTCCGTCAGCGGAACGCAGGCGGTGCCATCGATGCGCGGCGCGCGCAGCTTGCCCTCACCGATCTGTTCGAGCTCCCGATGCAACGCGCGTCGCACCGCCCGCTGCTCGCTCGCTGCTGGGAGCTGCGCACGAACCTCACGGTCTACGACGCGGCCTACGTCGCGCTGGCCGAGACGATCGGGGCGCCGCTGCTCACCGCCGACGAGCGTCTCGCGAACGCGCCCGGCATCACGTGCCGCGTCGAAGTGTTGCGCGGCCCGTGACTGCGATCACCGCTGTGGCACTGCCGCCATCGAGGCGCCGGCCGCGACCGGCATCGGGGGCTTGATCTCCTTCGGGTACATCGAGCGGGAGATCGCGTCCTCGTAGGTGATCGAGCCGTTCTGGACGAGCATGTTGAGCCACGACTCGAGGGTGCACATACCCTCGTTGCGGCTCCCGACGAGGATATTGCGCACCTGGTGCGTCTTGCCCTCGCGGATCAGCCCGCGCACGGCGCTGTTCGACACGAGGATCTCGAACGCGGCGATCATGCCGCCGCCGATGCGGGGCAGGAGCCTCTGCGAGACGACGCCCGACAGGCAGGCGGCCAGCGGCACCTTGATCTGGTTCTGGCGCTCCGCGGGGAACATGTCGGAGATGCGGTCGAGGGCCTGGGGCGCGTCGTTGGTGTGCAGCGTGGCGAACACGAGGTGGCCGGTTTCGGCGATCGACAGGGCGAACTGGACGGTCTCCGGGTCGCGCATCTCGCCGACGAGGATCACGTCGGGGTCTTCGCGCAGCGCCGCCCGCAGCGCCCGGGCGAAGGAGTGGGTGTCGGAGCCGACCTCCCGCTGGCTCACCGCCGAGTTCTTGTGCGGGTGGACGTATTCCACAGGGTCCTCGATCGTGAGGATGTGGCCGCGGCGCCGCTCGTTGATGTAGTTGATCATCGCGGCGAGGGTCGTCGACTTGCCCGAGCCCGTCGGCCCGGTCACGAGCACGAGCCCCTGGGGCAGGTTCGCGAAGTACTCGATCGCGGGCGGGAGTCCCAGCTGATCGATCGTGGGCAGCTTGAGCGGGATGATCCGCAGCGACATCGAGAGGCAGCCCATCTGGAAGAAGCAGTTGGGAAGCGGGCCACGCCGTTCCACGAGAACGAGAAGTCGACCTCCTTGTCGGTCCGGAGGTCCTGCTTGAGCTCCTCGGTCAGGCAGCCGAGCACGAGGTGCTCGACGTGGTCCTGGTCGAGGACGGGTTCGTCGTCGATCGGGACGAGCTGCCCGTCGATCCGCACCAGAGGCCGGTTGTAGGCCGTCAACAGCAGGTCGCTGCCGTTGCGCTCCCAGACCACCTGGAGGTAGCGCTCGATCGGCCCGAGGCTCACATGGGTCATTGCCATGGCGATGGCGTCCTCTGTGTGCACGCGAGCCCCTTTTCGGCCCGCTTTTCCCACTTCTCGCAGTCGGCTCCCAGGGTGGTGTGGTTGAGTGGTTCCCGTCGGGTCGGGCGAGGATTTCCGTCCCGGCGGGGAACGCCCGGCTCCTCCCGGGCGTTCAGGGGAAGGTGAGGCGACAGCGCAGCGCCCAAGTCGGCGCCGCGTGGAGCCGACCAAGGATCAAGGTGGAACAGGTGTTCAGGAACAACGTCAAGACGGTCGTCCTGCTGACGGTGCTGGGTGTCCTCTTCATGGGGATCGGAGCCCTGTTCGGCCAAGGCGGCTTCCTCATCGGGGCCATGCTCGCCTTCGTCTTCGTCGGCGGGTCCTACTGGTTTTCCGACAAGATCGCCGTGAAGGCGGCCGGAGCGGTGCCCGTCTCCGAGGCCGAGGCGCCGCGCCTCTACGGGATCGTCCGCGAGCTCACGACCCGCGCGGGCCTGCCGATGCCGTCGATCTACATCAGCCCGGCCGCGCAGCCCAACGCGTTCGCGACGGGCCGCAACCCGCAGCACGCGGCCGTGGCCGTGACCCAGGGCCTCATGCAAGTCGTCGACGACGACGAGCTGCGGGGTGTGCTCGCCCACGAGCTGTCGCACGTCCGCAACCGCGACATCCTCATCAGCTCGGTCGCCGCGGCGATCGCGCTCGGCATCACGTTCCTCGCCCGCATGTTGATGTGGGGAGCGATGTTCGGGATGGGCGGAGGCGGCGGGCGGAATCGCAACGAGGGCAACATCTTCGGCGTCCTCGCGATGATGATCCTCGCTCCGATCGCGGCGATGTTGCTGCAGGCGTCGCTGTCGCGTTCGCGCGAGTTCGAAGCCGACCGCAGCGGTGCCGAGTTGCTCGGTACCGGCGAGCCGCTGGCGCGAGCACTCGAGAAGATCGACACGTACGCGAAGCAGGTGCCGATGAACGTCGACCCCGCGCACGCCACGGCCTACATCATCAACCCGCTGGCGGGCCGCAAGGCCAACTTCGCGAGCATGTTCCAGACGCACCCGCCGACGGAAGAGCGCATCGCCCGCCTGCGGCACGTGCACGTGCACTGAAGGTCACCGCGGACGGCTAGCGTCTCCCGCGTGAGCACGCCGGGCGACCGAGCCGAGCGGTTCCTCCAACTGCATCACGGTGCCGCGCCGCTGCTCATGCCCAACGCGTGGGACGCGGGCAGCGCGAAGCTCTTCGCGTCGCTCGGTTTCGACGCCCTCGCCACCACGAGCTCGGGTCATGCAGCCACGCTCGGCCGGCTCGACGGCGCGGTCACCCTCGACGAGGTGGTCGCGCACGCCG
>DATMUX010000737.1:0-3465 GCA_035563695.1 Acidimicrobiia bacterium | reverse complement strand
TCGACTGGTCGATGCGGGCCTCCGTCGATTCGGAAGCCCGCATCGTGTGCGAGTTGTGCGGGAGTACCCGATGGAGGGTCAGAGCAACTAGCGCGAACGACAGCACGACCACGACCAGCGCGACGATCCCGAGCACGACGGTCTCCACATTCTAGCTATCGTCGAATCTTCGCCGAATCTTGACGGACTTCCCTCGAACCGGCAGCGTCGCGTTTCGGGCATCGCCGGACGTCTATCTGCCGAGTACTGCAAGTCCTTCGACGTCAGTATTCATGTCGCTATAGGTCGCCATCGCGCCCACGACACGCCCGCTCGGTCTCGGACGAGCGAGAGTCGACCCGCGAACTGCCGCACGGGCCGTCGCCGCATAACGCGCCAGATTGCCCGATCAGGAGCGGCTAAGCGAGGCCGGTCGCAGATGTGGCGCCGCCGCATTGGCCATGAAGCTCAGACCTCGTCGGGTCCGAGGTCCCGTCGCACCGTGTCGACGAGTTCGTCGTTCATCGGTGATCTCCTGCCGACGACGACCGGAGGACACCACCGCCGTGTCTCTCTCGCAGCGTCGCCAGTGGTCGCTTGTGTTCCTGGCTCAAGGTCGGTGTCGTACCCGTCGATGCGACGACTGGCTTCGGCTGTTGCCCCACTTCCATCTTGGGAACTCGTTCCTGGGGCGCGGCCGGAGCCTACGCGTGCGCTCGTGAGCGCACGACCTGTGTCGAGCGCCAGAAAGGGAGCAGCGTCCCGTCATGAGGGTCTACCACCAGACGAACGCAGCCGACGCGATCCTACGCGACGGGTTCCGTGACGCACGCGCCAGCTACATGCTCGTCGGAATGGAGCTCGAAGGCGTTTGGGTATCCGACCAGCCAATCGACGCAGACGAAGGCGCGATCGGCACGCAGCTGCTCGCGATCGACCTCGACGTTCTGCTCCCGCGCGAGTTTGAGGTCGTCGAGGAAGGCAAGCCATACCGCGAATGGTGCGTCCCGGCGAATTTCCTCAACGCCGGTCGGGTTCGGCGACTCTGACGAGGGCTCTTTACCACGGACGCACGACCGTGGCGGCGCGGGCCGCATGTGTTGCCAACCCCGACTCTGCCGGACTGAGCGCAGACGGCCGCTCCGGAGCGCTCATGTAGGCTCCCGAGCAAGCGGGTTGATGGTTATCGGGCGACTTCAGCGATGGACGTGGCGCGGATGTCAGTGGCGTGCCGCCGAGGCTGACGCTGGCTCGGTCGTAGTGCCAGCGTGGTGGCCGGATCGGCGTAACTGGCCGCTTCGTTCGCGTCGCGTAGCGGTACGCTCGCGTCGAGGGCGGCGGTGATGAACGCGTGGCGCAGGGTTCGCTGCCCGACGGGCTTGTTGATTCCCGCCCGGCGAGCGACCCGTCGCATGATCCGTGCCGCGGCGTGGCGTCGAGGCGCTCGCCGTCGAAGCCGACGAAGAGTGGCCCTTGGCTGCGGTCGCCGATCGCGAGGTCCAGGGCGCGCGCGGCGCGGGGTGCGAGCGGCACGATGACGGTCTTCCCACTTTCGCGGACGTTCCCGCAGGATGCGGCGGCGCGGTTTGAAAACTGAGCTGGTCGACGTCGGCAGCGATCGATTCGGATACCGCAGCCCTTTGAGCGCCGGCCACCCATCCATGTCTTACGCGCGGTCTACCTGGCGTTGGTGAGACACGACATCGAGTCGAAACGGCACCGCCCAACTGTTGGTTCGGTCTTCTCGAGGCATTGCCGCGCTAGCGGAGCCGCGGAAGTTGTGCCGGCTTGGGAGCCGAGCGAACGCGTTGTGGAGGCCGTCGCCGATCACGCCTTCCACTGCGATCGTTCCCACCTGGCGCGAACCTCGGCATGCGGGACACGTCCGGCCGCCACGGCCTCCCGAGACCTTCCCGGCGACGTTGCACGTCGCGCAGTCGGTCCACTCGACAACGGTCGCTCGCGCGTCGAGCAGCGCAAGGACGCAAGCCTTGAGCTGCGTGGTGGCTGTAGGGAGCGTGTCGCGGGCCCGGCCCGCAAGCGTCACAAGTTGGGCATGTCGAAGGGCGGCTTGATCCTGCTCGTCGTGCCATGTCGCTGCCTGTCTCATCCGGCTGCGCAAGCACGTGAGCTCCTCTTGCAGCACGCGCGTCGCGTCACGCAGAGCTCGCGCGGGCAGATCGGCCCGGGCATAATCGAGCGTGATCCTCGCCAGGGCTCGCTCAAGAGTGCGAACCCGGCCGTTCAGATCCTCCGCCCCCAGCGCTGACGCCGCGGCAGGGCCGGCGTGCGAGCTCGAGGTCGGCTCCAACAGGAGTGGCGCGTGATACAAGGCATCGCACACCGCGGCCCACACCGCGTCTTCGACGTCGTCGGCGCGTACGCGACGGCACGAACAGCGCGGCACCATGTCGTGAACGCTGTTACCGCAGCGATACTGGCGGTAGCCGCGATCGGCCCTCCAGATGCCGTGGAAACGCCCGCCGCAGGTTCCGATCAGCCGACCGCGCGACAGCAAGTAGAACTGCTGCAGATCACCTGCACTTCTCTTCGTGCTCGACCGAGCCAGTGCCTGGCGGAGTTCCTCGTGCCGTCGCGCGGTCAGAATCGGCGGAACTGCAACGACCACCGGGACACTTCTCGAATGCTGGGTGCGGCGATCGTGCCGCGCGAACGTCCACTGGCCGCTCAGCGGCAGCCGGGCGAGAAGTTGACGCAACTGGGTATTGCTCCACTCGGCCGTGCGTGGCGGTGTCACGCCGAGGGCGTTGAGATGTCGCGCGACCTGACCGAGCGTCCACCCTCGATCGACGATCAGGGAGGTCGCGAGCCGAAGCGCGCGAGCTTCGGAAGAATCGATGACCAGGCGAGTGTGGACCGTGTTCGAACGCTCGGCTCGCCATCCGAAGGGGATGACGCCGCCGGGCCAGTATCCCTCGATCGCAACCTGACGACGACCTGACTCGTTGCGATCAACAATCAAGTCTCGCTCGAACTCCGCGAAGGACCCAAGAATGTTGCGCAACAAGCGACCCTGCGATGTCGCGGTGTCGAAGTAGCCGTCAACAGTGACGAGCTCGACGCCTGCGTCGCACAGTTCAGCGACGAGGGCATGTAGATGCCGCATCGATCTCGCGAACCGGTCAAGCTTGGTGACGACAACGATGTCGAGAGCGTGATGGCGTGCCGCCTCCAAGAGAGCACGGAGCGCTGGACGATTGGCGGTCGTGCCGCTGACACCCTCATCGACGAACTCGCCGGCAATCACCCAACCGTTCGTCTGCGCGCGAGCCCGACATTCCTCGAGTTGAACCCTCAGGCTCGTGCCATGAGTGGCCTGTTCTGCGGTCGAGACCCGCGCGTACACCGCAGCCCGGCGCACCGGGTTGATGAGTCGAGTCATAAGTTTTGCCTCCTTCTTGAAGGCGTTGGTCGATAGGTTGAGCGTGGCGGCGACACTCCGCAACTCCACGACGGCGAAGCAAC
>DATMUX010000736.1:0-7779 GCA_035563695.1 Acidimicrobiia bacterium | reverse complement strand
CCCCTGCCGTGGTCGCAGCGCCCGCACGGCGCCTTGCAGCCCCACCCGCCGCGCGTCGTAGCGACCCATCGGCACGACGACCGCCCAGTTCGGACTGGGGTGGGCGGGGAGCTTCGTCGTGAAGACGCGCAGCTCGATCTGGTCGCCGGGGCTCAGCTCGGGCAGCGCCCGCGCGAGTGCCGGGCGCGCGAGCTCGATCTTCGTCGGGCCGTCGGGCTGCGTCTGGTCGACGAGGTCGCCCATCGAGTCGGACTCGTCGAACACGACGAGCACCCGCGCGTGCTTGCGTTCCTCCTGCCACGCCGCCACCGCCCGCTGGACCAAGGCGGGCGCGACGGCTCCCGCCGGGACCTGGTTCGGTGGCGTCACCGCGACACCGTTGCGCGCCGAGAGCAGGGTCGCGTTCGCGGGCCCGCGCACCGGTCGCAGGCCGGTATTGGCGACGGCGCGCTGGCTCGCGTCCGACCGCGCGAAGAGCGAGAAGGCACGCGCGCCCGCACGCGCGGCCGGCGTCGTCCACGGCGCGGCGAGCGTGACGAGCGGGTAGTCGCTGCTCACCGCGCCGTCGTGCGGGTAGATCGCGACGAGCGGCAGCTTCGGGCGGCTCTGGTTGTAGACCGCGACGGAGCGCTCGTCGGTCACCACGGCCGAGGCGAAGCGGAACGCGTCGACGGGATTCGGCGCCGCCAGGCGCGTCCACGTGTCGAGGTACCGCTGGTCGGTATCGGCGTAGTAGACGACCGATCCCTGGAGCGCTCGCGCCGCGGGCGAGAACGCGCCCGACGTCGTCCACGCGATCGTCGCGTCCAGTGCGGGCGTCGACCACGTCGGGTTCGCGAACCCGAACCGGAACCGTCCCCAGGCCCGGTGGTTCTCGGCGCCCCAGCCCGCCGGCACCGCCGCCAGGCGGGCCAGATCGGACCAGCCGACCGTGCGGCCGCGCGCCTGGAGGGCGCGGGCCATCGGCGCGGGCATGGCGACGACCATGGGGCTGCGCGCGAACGAGACCGCGCTCGTCGGTAGCGGTGCCTGATGGGCCGCCGCCAGCCGCGCGCCGAGCAGCGCCGGCCACGCGCCCGACGGCGGTGCCCACACGGCTGGGGCCGGGCCGAGGCGATCGACGTCGGGCCAGCCCGCGACCAGCTCGCCCAGCGCGCTGTTTGCGTCGACGGTCTCGACGCGCACGAACACGCACGTTCCCCGCGGTACCTTCGCCGCGGGCGAGGCATTGAAGTCGTGCGCGATGGCACCGAGCAGGTCTGCCGTCTCGGATGGCGCGGCGACGTCGACGGGTGTGCAGTCTCCCGGGTTGTCGACCTTCACCGCCGTCGTCTGCTCGTGCGTGCATGCGCCGGTCGCCAGCGCGAGCACCGCGACCGGCGCAACCAGCGCGGTGAACCATCGGCGGCCGCGCATCACGCCTGTTCCGGATCCGGCTCCGCGCCACGATCGGCGCCGAGCGCGAGCAGGAGATCTTCGTGCAAACGCATCCACACGGTGTGATACGAGTCGCACCGCGGCGACGTGAGCCACGCGGCGTCACCGTCGTCGACGCGCGCGAGCGCGGTGCGCAACCGTGGCCGGTACTCGGCGAACCGCGTCACGGTACGGGCGAGACGCGAGACGACGGGCGCGGCCCGCTCGTCGAGCGAGCGGAGACGATCGATGACGGACCAGTCGTAGCGCAGGTCGGTGTGATCGTTCGCGACTCCGCCGGCGGTGACCTGCCAATCGTGACAGATGCGCACCAGCTCGCGATTGAGCGGCAGGAAGCGCTCGTACGCGCGTCGCGCCGCGGTCTCCGCGTCGCTCCCGGCCGGGAGCCGCGCCCACACCGTGTGCAGCTCGCGACCTTCGATCGTGATGCGCACACCCTTGTTGCTGCGCATGACATAGCCGACCTCGACGAGGCGCGCGATCACGGTGTCGTCGGTTTGCACGACGCCCCGGAGGCGGATCTCGTGCAGGCGGGAGAGGGATTCGGCGTCGAGCCGGGCCACGCCCGAGATGGTAACTGCGGCCCCCCGGCTACATTCCATCACCGTGACCGCAATCGGAACCGGTACCAGGGTGTTCGCGGCCGCCCCCGTGCGCGGCGCGTGGCGCAGACTGGCCTCACCCGACGACGTGCTCGCGCTCATGGACTCGACGGCCGAGGGCGTCGTCGCGTGTGTCGCCGATGCGGGTGCCACGTTCCTCGCGCCGATCTTCGACGAGCTGACCGCCGTGGTGTGCCTGTCCGGCACGCCGCTGTCGCACATCGGGATCGTCAGCCGGGAGTACCAGGTTCCCTGCCTCATGGCCGCGACGCTGGCGCGCGATCCGGCCGACGGCGACGAGGTGGAGGTCGACTGCACGAGCGAACCGGGCGTCGTTCGGGCCGTGCCGTGACGCTCACGCGCGCCGACGTCGACCGCTGGATCCGTTATCACGCCGAGATCTCGTACGTGTTGACGACCGAGCGCACCGCGTTGGAGTCGGCCCTCATTCCCGTCAGCGCGTACATCGTGATCGCGTGCGTGGAGTGCTACCGCCGCTACCCCGACATGATCCGCGCGATCGGCGCGGCCGCACCGCCCGAGGATCTCGGCCGCGCCGGACATCGGGTCGCGACGCAGATCGACCCCGTACACCTGTGGGCGGTGGCGAACTTCCCGCTCGTCGGCCGCAAGGTGTTGTCGGCCGCGGGAATGGTCGACCCCGACGACGACGCGGCCCGCCTCGCGACGATCTTCGACTTCTGGGAGCGCGCGTCCGCGGCGTACCGCTTCCACGATGGCACGCACCAAGCATGGGACGCGAGCGGCGTCGCGACACCGTACCGGGAGCTGGCCCCGGCGCTCGCCGAGCAGTGCCTTCCGCTGCGCTCCGGCGACGAGCGCGCCCGCGCGTCGCGATTGAACGCGCTCGTGACCTCCTACCTCTTCCTGCTCTGGTTCGACACGCGATCGGGCTACCAGGACACCGGGCCGTACGAGATCGGCGACGGCCGCCGGCTGCTGCTCCGCGCCTACAACCGGCTCGGCGTGTCGCACTTTCCGTGGAGCGCCGGTGTGTCGGCCGAGATGCCGTACACCGACGTGCTCGGCGCGTTCGTGCTGCGCGATGCCGAGATGCGCGTCACCGACTTCGGCACCTCGGTGATCCAACCCGAGGACTACTGGCCCTGCGTCGAGTCGTTCGCGTTCTTCGACGTGGCGTCGGGCGCGCCGGTGCCCATTGACGCCGCGGGGCGCGACGCGCTGGGCGCGGCCGCGAAGGCGGCGCAGAAGCGCCTCTACCGCAGCATCGCGGCCATGGAACGACGCGCGAAGATCAACGCCGGCGCGTACGTCTACTTCACGTTCCTGCGCCCCTTCGCGGAGCTGGCCGGCGTCGAGCTCGACTGGACCGTGCCGCGCGACAGCCTCGACCTGTACCCGCTCCTCGAGCTGATCGACGGCTCGCTGGAACAGCCCGGAGCGCCGGCGGAGACGCCCGACTCGTACTACCTGCCGCTCGCGTGAGCGTGCCCGAGGCCTCGGCCGCGAACACGACACCCTCGTCGTGGTTGCTCGAGTTCGCCACCGGCGACGGCCCGGCCGGCTTCGTGCGGCTCGACCTGCGCGCCGGCGAGGGCTACGCGTGGTACTGGGCCTATCTCGTGAACATCGAGGACGTGGGCGGCGTCATCGTGGTGCGCGACCACGAGGTCCCGCGGCCGCGCCAGGGGCTCGAGCTGCGCGCCGAGGGCCTGTGGGCCGAGCTGGGCTGCGAGACGCCGGGCGAGCACTGGACGTTCGGGCTCGAGGCCTTCGGTGTCCGGCTCGACGACCCGCGCGACGCGCTGCGCGCCGGCGGCGAGATCGGTGATCGCGTCGCGGTCGGTCTCGATCTCGAGTGGGAGGCGCCTGACATCGTGCACGGGGACGTGCTCGTCGGGCGGGGCCGCTGGCCCGTCGACGGGCGCGGCCGCTTCGTCCCCGGGCACCGGTTGCGCGACGAGGTCGTCGCCGGCGAGCCGCGCGCGCTCGTCGTGATCCCCATCGACGGACGCGTCTGCGAGCGCACGCTCGTGCGTGCGCCCGATGGCGCAATTCGGTGGTCGCAGCGCGTGCTCGCCGGGTAGCGTGCGCGAATGTTCACGGGCCGTCTCGTCGGCATCTACACCGCGAGCGCCACCGCAGCGCCGCTCGCGGCCCACACCGAGATCGACGCGATCGAGGGATCCGGACTGGCGGGTGACCGCTACGCCGACGGGACCGGCATCTACTCGGCCCGCGGCGGTGACGGCCGCCAGGTCACGCTCGTGGAGCGCGAGGTGATCGCCGCCATGAACGACGAGTGCGGTGTCGAGCTCGCCGAGCACGAGACCCGCCGGAACCTCGTGACCGAAGGCGTACCGCTGCATCATCTCGTGGGCGCGACGTTCCGCATCGGTGATGTCGTGCTGCGCGGCGTCCGCTCCGCCCCGCCGTGTGCGCACCTCGAGCGCTTGACGCGCCCCGGAGTACGAAAGGCGCTCGAGAACCGGGGCGGGTTGCGGGCCGACATCGTGCAGGGCGGCACGCTCCGGATCGGTGACGAGATCGCCGTCGTGTCAGGATGACCGCATGGACTTCGAGCAGCGTCAGATCGCACTGGTGATCGCGCGCGCCCGCGCGATCAACGGGCTCGTCATGCTGTTCCTGCCCGGCCTCGTCGGCCGCGCGGTGTTCGGCAAGGCGGGCGCGCATCCCGCGGTGCGCGCCGTGCTCCGGCTCGTCGGCGTGCGCGACCTCGTGCTCGGCGTCGGCGCCATCACAACGCTGAAGGAACAGACCATGGACGCCGAATGGGTGGGCATGGGCGCGGTGTGCGACGCGGTCGACGGCGTCGTTTGCCTCTTCACGCCCGGACTCGGGGCGCGGGCGCGCCTCGTGTCGCTCGTGGGCGGCGGCTCCGCAACCGTCGGATTGCTCGCGGCGCGCGCGCTCGCCGACGCGCGGGTTCCGGAAGCACCGGGCTCAGAGATCGATACCTGACAGCTCGGGGATCCAGCCGCGCGCCCGTTGCACGGCGTCTCGCCACCTCTCGCGATCGAGCACCCGGCGCGGCTCCACGCGGGCGCGCGGCGCCCAGGTGGTCGCGAGCGCGTCGACGTTCGCGTGCCGGCCGATCGCCAGGCCCGCCATGAGCGCCGCGCCGAGCGAGGTCGCCTCGCGCATCGGCGAGATCTCGACGGGACGCTGCGTCGCGTCGGCCAACGCCTGTACGAAGGTGGGATTGTCGGTCATCCCGCCGTCGACGCGCAGCGCGGGGATCGCGACGCCACTGTCGGCCTCGGCCGCATCGACCAGGTCGGCCCCCCGGTGCGCGATGCCCTCGAGCACGGCGCGCACGACCTCGGCCCGGCCCGTGCCCCGGGTGAGCCCGAACAGCGCGCCGCGCGCGCCGTAGTCCCATGCGGGGGTCCCGAGCCCGAGCGGTGCGGGGACGTACACGACCCCGCCCGTGTCGTCGCAGCGCGACGCGACGGCGTGCGACTCGCTCGACGTCGCGATGAGGCCGAGGTCGTCGCGCAGCCACTGCACGTTCGTTCCGGCCGCGAGCATGATCGCCTCGATGCCCCACGTGACCTCACCCGCCGCGCGCCACGCGACGATGGGGAACGTCCCCGCGGGCCCGCGTTGCGCGAACGCGGGCGCGCGCTCACCGAGCACGAGATCGAGCATCCCGCCGGTGCCGAACGTGATCTTGGCGTCACCCGGGCGCACGCATCCCTGGCCGACGAGCGATGCCTGCTGATCGCCGATCAGCGCGGCGATCGGCGGCGCGCCCGGCAGCGCGCGGGCCGGGCCGACGACCGCGCACGAGTCGACGATCGCCGGCAGCATCGCGTCGTCGACGTCGAGCACCGCGAGGGTCGGCGCGTCCCACGCCGTCGGGTTGCCCGGCACCTGGAGACCCGTCACCGCGGCGTTCGTCGCGTCGATCACGTGCACGGCGCCGCCGGAGAGCGTCCATGCGACCCACGAGTCGACGGTGCCGAAGCACAGATCGCGCCCGCGACCGCGATCCGGGAGCTGTTCGAGCAGCCACTGCAGCTTGGTGGCCGACTGGTTCGGGCCGACCTTCACGCCCTCGGCGCGCAACGCGAGGCACGGGCCGACGGTGCGCAGATCCTGCCAGCCCAAGCCCGGTCCGACGGGTTCGCCGGTCGCGCGGTCCCACACGACGGTCGAGCCGCGCTGGTTCGTGATCCCGACGGCGTCGACCGCGCCCGCGTGCTGCAGCGCGGCGGCCCCGAGCCCGACGCACGTGTCGGCCATGGCCACCGGGTCGAACTGCACCAGACCGTCGGCGGGCGACTCGGGCAACAGCTCCTGCTCGACGCTGTGCTCGAGCTGCCCGTCCGTGCCGAACACGGCCGCGCGCACGCTGCTCGTGCCCACGTCGACGACGAGCACGCGCCCGGTGGTGCTCACGGCCACGCGGGGTCGCCGTACGGGTTGCGGAGCCCGAGCTTGCCGGGATTCAGGATGCCGTGCGGATCGAGCGCGTCCTTCACCGATTGCAGCACGTCGAGGCCGCCGCCCAAGGCGTCGCGCACGAAGCGGGCGCGGTTGAGGCCGATGCCGTGATGATGCGACAGGGCGCCGCCGTGGGCGAGCACGGCGCGCTGCCCCGCGTCCCACGAGGCGCGGTAATAGGACTCGCGCTCGGCTTCGGGCGGCTTGCCCGCGAACGTGAAGTAGAGGCACGCGCCGTCGGTGTACGAGTGACTCTGATGGGCCGACGCGACGATCGTGTGCTCGACCTCGCGGATCGCCGCCGTCGCGCGCGCGTACACGTCGGGGAGCGCGGACCAGGGCGCCGCTACCTCCATCGTGTCGACCACGAACCCGCGCGCGATCAGCGCTTCGAGCGCGGAGACGTCGTTCCGGTGCTCGAGCCACCGGCCGACCAGCGCCACATCGAGACCGCTCGCCTCGGCCGCGCGGCATTCTTCGTCGACGATCCGGCGCGTCGCGTCGACGACGTGGGCGTCTCCCTCGTCGAGCATCAGCAACACGTGCGCATCACCCGTCTGGTAGCTGCGGTCGGCCTCGATCGCGTCGTACAGGCGCAACACGGCCGGAGTGGCCCCACGCTGCACGATGCGGCGCATCGCGTCGAGCCCGTCCGCGAACGACGTGAACGCGAACGCGTCCCGCACCTCGGCGGACGGCAGCGCGTGGGCGCGCAGGCGCGCGCCCACGATGACGCCGAGCGTTCCCTCCGACCCGACGAACAGCTGGGTGAGGTCGGGCCCGACCGCGGCGCGCGGTGCGCCGCCGGTGTGGACGAGCGTGCCGTCGGCGAGCACGACGTCGAGCCCGACGACGATGTCTTCGATCTTGCCGTACCGCGTCGAGAGCTGGCCGGCGCCGCGGCACGCGAGCCATCCGCCGACGGTCGACAGCGCCATGGACTGCGGCCAGTGCCCGCACGTGACGCCGTAGTTCGCGCGGAGCTCGTCCTCGAACACGTCGCCGAATGTCCCGGGCAGCACGTCGACGAGCATCGACGTGCTGTCGACGGCGACGATGCCGGCGAGGGCGGTGAGATCGAGCAGCACGCCGCCGAACACCGGCACGCTCGCCCCGCACACCCCGCTGCGCCCCGCGGCCGCCGTCACCGGTACGCGGGCGTCGTGGCACGCGCGCACCACCGCTTGCACCTGGGCCACGTCGTGGGGCCGCACGACGACCGATGCGCGCGCCGCGACCTGCGCGTCGAGGGCCCAGATCATCGCGAGCGGCCACCAGTCGCGGCTCC
>DATMUX010000735.1:0-8191 GCA_035563695.1 Acidimicrobiia bacterium | reverse complement strand
CCGCCGCGGCGTCCGCTGGCGCTACGTGGTCGTGGCCCTGCTGTGCGCGGGCGCGATCGGATGGATGATCGTGTTGATGCAGCGGAACGTCGTGTTCTTCAAGACGGTCTCGCAGGCGGTGCACGACGAATCGCACGACCGCACGAGCTTCCTGCGCATCGGCGGCGCGGTCGTGCCACATTCGGTCAGCCAGCGGACCGACGGCACGGGCGCCGACTTCGACCTGACCGAGGGCGGTGTGACCGTGCACGTGCACCACACCGGTGACGAGCCGCCGCTCTTCAAGGACTGTGCCCCGGTGGTTGCCGAAGGGCACTGGGCGGCGAACACCACCGCGTCGACGGCGACGTTCGACTCGACTCGGCTGCTCATCAAGCACGGCAACGACTACGAGGCGCCCGCCAACGCGCAGACCGAGTGCCCCAAGGATCCCTTCGGTCGATGAGAGCGTCGCTCGGCACGTTGTGGATCGCGATCGGCGCCGCGGCGTCGCTGCTCGGCCTCGTCACGCTGGCAGTCGGGATCGGCACCAAGCGGCCCGCGCTCCTCGAGCTCGGCCGCCGCTTCGTCGCGGTCGTGGTGCTCGCCGCGGTGGCGGCCTTCGCGGTCATGGAGAGCGCGCTGTTCGCGCACGACTTCTCGATCGCCTACGTGGCGAACAACGTCGCGCGCGCCACACCCGGCCTGTACACGTTCACGGCGGCGTGGAGCGCGCTCCAGGGTTCGATCCTGCTGTGGGTGCTCGCGCTCTCGATCTACGTGGGCGCGACCACGTGGCGCTTCCGCGCCCGGGCCGCCGACCCGCTCGTCGCCTGGGCGACGCTCGTGCAGTTCGCCATCTTGTCGTTCTTCTTCTGCCTGATGCTCAGCGGCGACGTGAACCCATTCAAGCCGATCTCCGGCGCGGTGCCGCTCGACGGTGCCGGGCCCAACCCGCTGCTGCAGAACCACCCGCTCGTCGCGATCCATCCGCCGTTCCTGTACGCGGGCTACGTGGGATTCGCGATCCCGTTCTCGTTCGCGATCGCGGCGCTCGTTACCGCGCGCTTCGGTGAGGGCTGGCTCGCGGCGGTACGCCGCACAACGCTGATCTCGTGGGGTTTCCTGACGATCGGGATCGTGCTCGGCGCCTGGTGGAGCTACGCGGTGCTCGGTTGGGGCGGGTTCTGGGGCTGGGACCCGGTCGAGAACGCGTCGCTGCTGCCGTGGCTCACGGCGACCGCGTTCATCCACTCGGTGATGGTGCAGGAACGCCGCGGGATGCTGCGCGTCTGGAATCTGTCGCTCGTGCTCGCAACGTTCTGCCTCACGATCCTGGGCACGTTCCTCACGCGTTCCGGCGTCATCAATTCGGTGCACGCCTTCTCGGACTCGACGATCGGGCCGTGGCTGCTCACGTTCCTCGGCGTGTGCGCGTTCACGGGCGTCGCCCTGATCGCGTGGCGGGGCGACAAGCTGCGCACCCCCGGGCGCATCGATTCGCCGGTATCGCGCGAGGCCGCGTTCCTGCTCAACAACCTGCTGTTTGCCGCGTTCGCCATCGTGGTGCTCACCGGCACGGTGTTCCCGCTGCTCGTCGAGGCGCTGCAGAACAAGCAGATCACCGTCGGCGAGCCGTACTTCGCGCGGCTCGCCGTGCCGATCGGTCTCGCCCTTCTCTTCCTGATGGCGGTCGGGCCCGCGCTCCCGTGGCGCGCGGCGAGCGGTGAGCTGCTGCGCCATCGCCTGCTGATCCCGGCCTGGGTCGGCGCCGCCGCGCTCCTGATCGCGGTGCTCGCCGGCGCGCGCGGCGTTGCGAACACGCTGGCATTCGCCCTCGCCGCGTTCACGCTCGCGAGCATCGGGCGCTCGTTCTACGTCGGGATCCGCGGGCGGCGGCGCGCGACGCGCGAAGGAGTGCCGGCCGCGACCGTCGGCGCGGTGCGCGGCAACCCGCGCCTGTACGGCGGCCTGCTCGTCCACGTCGGCGTTATCGTCGTCGCCGTCGCGCTCGCGACCACCGGCGGCTACACGACGCACCGCGAGGTGCAGCTCGGCGTGGGCGACTCGGCCCGCGTGCGCGGCTACACGGTCACGTACCTCGGCCGCGACGTGTCGCAGACCGCGCAGAAGACGACGATCAAGGCCCGTGTCCGCGTCAGCGGCATCGGCGTGCTCGCGCCCGCGATCTCGACGTTCCCCAACTCGGCGGAGGGGATCGGGACGCCGTCGATCCACACGACGCCGTGGCGCGACGTCTACCTCACGCTCGTCTCCGCACCCACCTCGGGGCGCGTGACGATCGGCGTGCAGGTCGGCACGATGGTGATGTTCCTGTGGATCGGCGGCCTGCTCATGGCCCTGGGCACGGCGCTCGCGCTGGTGCCGGCGCGCCGGCGCAAGGTGCTGCCCGCGGTCGCCGAGCTGCCTCACGACGACGAGGTGCCGGCGCTCGCGGAGGTGAGCACGTGATGCGAGTGCGCGCCCGCTTCATCGCGATCGCATTCGGCCTCGTGCTCGTCGCGTTCGGTGTCGTCCTCGCGGTGCAGCACCGCACGGAGCCGTCGGTGCCGCGCCTCGTGCAGCAACACGATCCCGCGCCGAGCTTCAAGGTGAAGACGCTCGACGGCAAGGTCATCGACTCCGCGAGCCTGCGCGGCAAGACCTACGTCGTCAACTTCTTCAACAGCTGGTGCATCCCGTGCCGGCAGGAGGCGCCCGCCCTCGCCGCGTTCTACAACGCGCACAAGGGTGAGCACGACTTCGCGATGATCGGCATCGTCCACGACGACGATCCGTCGGCCGCGCGCGCCTACGCCGCGCAGGAGAAGATCGCGTGGCCGGTGGGCCTCGACCCGAACGGTGCCGCCGCGCTCGGGTTCGGCACGACCGGCCAGCCCGAGACCTACGTGATCGCCCCCGACGGCGTGGCCGTGTGCGGCACGCTCGGGCCGTCGACCCAGACCGAGCTCGACACGTGGCTGCAGGCCGCCCGCAACGGGCAGGCGTGCGTGTGAAACGCGCGAGGTGGTGGCCGTGGGCCGCGCTGGCGCTCGTGGTCATCGTGACCGTCGTGGCGTTGATCGTGCGGTCGCGCCCGTCGACGTCGGCCGCGGCACGGGCCGATCGTCTCGAGCAGCAGCTCGCGTGCCCGGTGTGCGAGGGGCAATCGGTAGCCGACAGCAACTCCTTCGAGGCGCGCTCGATCCGCACCGAGATCCCGCAGTTCATCGCCCAAGGTCAGACCGACGCGCAGATCCGCGCCTACTACGTGGCGCGCTACGGCGATCGCATCCTGCTGTCGCCGTCGAACACGGGTCTCGGTGTGATCGCGTGGGGACTCCCGGCGCTCGTTCTCGTGCTCGGCGGGGCGGGCATCGTGATCGCGTTGCGGCGCTGGAGCCGCACGCCCCGCCTGACCGCGACGGCCGACGACGAGGCGATCGTGGCATCGGCCCGCGAGGCATCGCATGAAGACTGATCCCGAGGCGCACGCGGAACTCGAGAGCGAGCGCGATTTCCTGTTGCGTTCGCTCGACGACCTCGACGACGAGCTCACCGCCGGCAACATCGACGCCGACACTTATCGGGTCCTGCACGACGACTACACCGCCCGCGCCGCGGCGGTGATCAAGTCGCTCGACGACGGCGTCGCCCGTCCCGAGCCCGAGGCGCCGCGTGCCCGCCCCGCGCTGCGGGTCGTCACCGCCGCGGGCATCGTGATGTTCGCCGTCGTCGCCGCGTTCCTGCTCGCGCATTCGGTCGGGCAGCGCTCACCCGGCCAGACGGTCACCGGCAACAGCCAGTTCCGGCGGTCGACGCCGACGACCGAGTCGCCCGGCCAGTTGGTCGCCGACGCCAAGCAGGCGGCCGAGGCGCAACCCAAGAGCTATGACGCGCACGTCCGGTACGCGCGCGCGCTGCTCGACACCGGCGACACGGTCGGCGCGGTGCAGCAGTACGTCGCCGCGTCGAATCTCGACCCGACGCAAGCCGAGCCGCTCGCGTACAGCGGTTGGATCGGCGCGCGTGTCGCGACGGGCGTCACCGATCCGGCGACCCGCAAGACGCTGCTCGACGAGGCAACGGCGCGCCTCGATCGGGCGATCACCGTCGACCCGACGTACGCGCCCGCGTACGTGTTCAAGGGCCTGTTGCTGGCCCAGATCGAAAACCGGCCGTGCGCGGCCGTGCCCGACTACCAGCAATATCTCGTGCGCACACCGCAAGACGATCCGATGCGGCCGCAAGTGCTCGACGCGCTGCGCCAGGCCGTCGAGGCGGGCAAGTGCCCGACGCAGTCCACCACCAAGACACCGTAGGAGAACCTCGTGGCCAAGAACACGATGCCCGAACCACAGACCGACGCGGAGAAGATCTACCGCACGACGATCACCACGAACCGGGGGACGATCGTGATGGATCTCGACCCGCAGCTCGCGCCCGCCACCGTCAACAACTTCGTCGGTCTCGCCCGCAAGGGTTACTACGACGGTCTCACGTTCCACCGCGTCGTGCCGGACTTCGTGATCCAGGGTGGCTGTCCCGAGGGCAGCGGCCGCGGCGGCCCCGGGTACCGCTTCGCCGACGAGCCCGTCAAGGGTGAGTACACGCTCGGCGCGGTCGCGATGGCGAACGCGGGACCCGACACCAACGGATCGCAGTTCTTCATCTGCATCGACGACTGCCGTCGCAAGCTCACGCCGAACTACAACCTCTTCGGGCACGTCGTCGAGGGCATCGACGTCGCGCAGGCGACCCAGGTCGGCGACGTGATGCAGTCGGTGACCATCGAGGAGCGCGACCGCTGATCGCGGCGCACGCCGCGGCTGCGGCTACGTGGCCGCGGCGTCGATCAGGCCGTAGCGCTTGCGGACGGCGCGGACGACCGAGCCGAAGAAGACGGCGTCGACGAGCGCGCCGATGATGAAGATGACGATCATCGCCTCGTACACGCCGACGTAGTCGGCGAGCTGGCTCGACTGATTCAACGCCTGGCCGAGGCCCAGGTGACCGGGGAGCAGGGTGATCAGTTCGCCGGCCATCAGGCTGCGCCAGGCGAACGCCCAGCCCTGCTTCAACCCGCTGATCACCGACGGCAGCGCCGCCGGGATGACGATGTGGCGCAGCGAGGCGAACCCGCGCGCGCCGAGCACCCGACCCGCGCGCAGCAGCACCGGGGGGACGTGGTCGACACCGTCGATGATGCCGTTCGCGATCGACGGCGACGCGCCGAGCACGACGACGAACAGGATCGCACCTTCGGTGAGCTGGAAGAGCACGATCGCCAGCGGGTACCACGCGACCGACGGCATGGTCTGCAGCCCCGTGATCATCGATCCGATCGCGAGGCGCAGGACGCGTACGCGCGCCACCGCGATGCCGATGATGCCGCCAACGACGATCGACACCGCGAACCCGATCAGCGCGCGCCGCAACGTGACGATCGCGTCTCCCCACAGGGCGCCGATGTTGTGCACCATGTCGTCGAGGACCGTGAACGGCGACGGGATGACCGCCTGCGACTTCCATCCCGACCACACGACCAGCTGCCACACGCCGATGAAGATCGCGACCGCGAGGAGCTTGGGCCACGCCGCGCCCCAGAGGCGCGTGCCGAAGCTCGGCCGCGTTGCCGCCCGGGCGGGCGCGAGCGCGTCGAGCGTGACGACGTCAACGGCCACTGGGCACCTCGGCGCGCAGCCGGTCGGTGATCGTCGCGGCGAGCGTGGCGACCTCCGCCGAGTCGATCCGGCGCGGGCGGGGGATCGACACGGGGAAGATCTCCGCGACGCGGCCCGGACGGCTGGCGAGCAGCACCACGCGATCGCCGAGACGCACCGCCTCGCGCACGTTGTGGGTCACGAAGATGACGGTCTTGTGCGTGTCGCGCCACAAGGTCTCGAGCTCGTCGTGCAACCGGTCGCGTGTCATCGCATCGAGCGCGCCGAACGGCTCGTCCATCAGGAGCACCTCGGCGTCCTGGGCCAGGGCCCGCGCGAGCGCGACGCGTTGGCGCATCCCGCCCGAGAGCTCGTGCGGCCGCTTCTTCGCGAAGTCGGTGAGGTGCACCATCGCGAGCAGCGCATCGGTGCGCCGCCGGCGCTCGTCCCGGCCGGTGCCCGCGAGCTTCAGCGCGAGCTCCACGTTGCCGCGGACCGTCAACCAGGGGAACAGCGCGGCTTCCTGGAACATGAGTCCCGTCCGCCGCGCCCGCACCGAGACCGATCCCGCCGTCGGGCGATCGAGCCCGGCGACGAGGTTGAGCAGCGTGCTCTTGCCGCAGCCCGACGCGCCGAGCAGGCACACGAACTCGCCCGGCGCGACGTCGAGGCTGACGCGGTCGAGCGCGACCACTGCACCGGGACCATGCCCGAACACCTTCGTGGCCGCGACGATCGAGACCGCCGCGCCGGACGGTTGCGTCTCGGGGTGCTCGCCGATCTCGGTCAAGGCCGTCATGGTTGCACCTGCACCTGCGCCTGGCCGTGCGCCTGCAACACCTGGTTGACGATCGACAGGTCGAAGATGTTGCCGAGATCGCTCGACTTCAGGAACCCGAGCGCCTTCGCATTGTCGGCCGAGGTCTGCAGCGACGGGGCGATGGGGTCGAGCGTGAACGTGATGTGCTGGAACGACGCATCGATGATGCTCGGCTTCAGTGCCTTGCCGGTCACGTTCTTGATGCCGTCGGAAGTCTGTTGGCGGGCCTGTGCTGGGTTCGTCTTGATCTCGTCGATCGAGTCGTAGAGCGCGCCGACGAGCTTCTGCACGACATCGCGGTGCGCGTCGAGGAAACTCTTCGTGACGAGCAGCACCGTCGTCGTGAACTTGCCCTGCGGCCAGAGCGTCGACTCTTCGACGAGCACCTTGCCGCCGCCCTCGGTCACGAGGCGCGTCGCCCACGGTTCGGGCACCCACGCGCCGTCGATCGACCCCTGCTCGAACGCCGTGAGCGTGACCGCGTTGTCCTCGGGCAGGATCGTCACGTCGCCGCCGCTCTTGGTGACGTGCAGCCCGTTGTTGTTCAGCCAGGTGCGCAGCGCGACGTCCTGGGTGTTACCGAGCTGCGGCGTGGCGATCTTCTTGCCCTTCAGGTCGGCGGCCGAGTTGATCGACGGCTTCACCACGAAGTACGCGCCCCCCGACGCCGTACCGGAGACGATGCGCACGTCTCCGCCGGTCTTCTGGTAGGCGTTGATCGCGGGGTTCGGCCCGACGAACGACGCGTCGAGCGCGCCGGCGAGGATCGCGGTGGTGGCTTCCGAGCCCGAGTTGAACGTCTTGAGCGAGAGCTTGACGTTCGGACCCAGCGCCTGGGCGAACGAGCCGTTCACCACGCCGATGATGGCCGGCGCGTGCGTGACGTTGGGGAAGTAGCCCAGGCGGAGGGTCGTCGACGAGCCGCCGCCGGATGAGCCGCCGGTACTGCTCTTCGAGCTCGACCCGCACGCCGCGAGCATCGTGATGGCGGCGATGCCTACGGCGAGCGGGCCAAGGAGACGCCGGAGACGGAACACGCTTCTTCCGTTATTGTCGAGTAAGTCAGTCGACAATGTAGAGAAATTTGACGCGTGCCGTCAACCCGCCTGCGGGGCGAGCTCGGGTACGGGCGTCGAGGCGACGGGCTTGCGGCGCATCATCACGACGAACATGGCCAGGAGCACGGAGACGGCGGCGACGGTGGCGCCGAGCAGCACGTCGTTCGATGCGTTCAGCAGCTTCAGCGACGAGATCGTGAGCACGGCGACGAGCGCCGGCCGTACATACCGGTCGCTCGCGCGCGCGGACACGTGTGCGCCGAGGTACACGCCCGGGATCGCGCCGACGAGGACCGAAGTCGCGAGATCGAGCTGGAAGTGCCCGAACAAGAGGTGACCGAGTGCCGCGGCGCCGACGAGCGGGATCGCCTGCACGAGATCGGTGCCGACCATCTCGCGTGAGGTGAGCGCGGGGTAGAGGAGCATCAGCATGACGATCATGAGCGAGCCGCTGCCGACCGACGTCATGCCGACGATGAATCCGCCGGCCACGCCGATGAGCAGCGTCGGCAGCGGGCGGATCTGCGAGGGCTGCAACAACTCGTCGGTGCTCCGGCGATGCCGCTGCACGACGATCTTCACCACCATCGCCGCGGCGGCCAGCAGCAGTGTGAAGCCGAGAATCTGCTTCACGCGGTTGTCGAGCCCTTGGCTCGCGACCCGGTCGATGA
>DATMUX010000734.1:0-3610 GCA_035563695.1 Acidimicrobiia bacterium | reverse complement strand
CTCGCCGGCGTCGTTCGACAGTGCCGAGCAGCACTGGCCGTCGGCCACGTAGACCACAGCCGACGACGCGCCCGCTTCGAGCCACAGCGCCCCGGTCTTGCGGGACTGGGCGAGCAGGCCGAGCACCTCGGGCAGGGCCAGCGTTTCGAACGTTCCTTGGAGCACGGCTTCCCCCAAACGACACGAGTTCTCACCGTGCATCGACGGCGCCCGAGCGGGCCTTGAGCGATCCGCGGTGGTTTCGGGCGGGGCTCAGGACCCCGGGCGCCCGAGGGTGGCGGCCGCCGCGGCCCGCATCGCCGCGATCGGCGCATCGTGGCCCGTCCAGCGCTCGACTTGGAGCGCGGCCTGGTGCACGAGCATCCCGAGCCCGTCGACGGCGCGCGCGCCCCGCTCGGCCGCGGCGCGCAGCAACGGCGTGGCGAGCGGTGCGTAGACGAGGTCGACGACCACCTGCCCGGAGTGCAGCGCGCCGGGCGGCAACGGAATGTTGCCGTCGCCCATGCCGATGGGCGTGGCGTTCACGATGATCGTCGCCGCCCCGGACCGCGCCGCCCGCTGCGACCAATCGGCGGCATCGCCGCCGCCCAGCTCGGCGGCGGCCGCGGCGGCGTCCGGACGGCGAGCGCATACCGTCACCCGGGCGTGCGCGCGGGCCAGCGCGAGCGCGACGGCGCGCGCGGCACCGCCCGCGCCCAGCAACAACACGGCCGCGCCGGCCGGGTCGGTTCCGCTCTCGCGCAGCGCGCGCAGGAACCCTTCACCGTCGGTGGAGTCGCCGAGTAGGTCGCCGTCGCGGCCGCGCGACACCGTGTTCACGCTATTGAGCACACCGGCGTCGGCCGTGAGGCGGTCGCAGGCCGCAGCGGCCGCGGTCTTGTGCGGCATCGTGATCGAGAGGCCGGCGAGCCCGAGCACTCGTATGGCGTCGAGCGCCGCTTTCGTTGCGCCCGCCGGCACCGCGAACGCGACGTAGACCCAGTCGATGCCGAGCTCGCGGTACGCGGCGTTGTGCAGGACCGGCGAGAGCGAGTGCGTCACCGGATCGCCGATCACGCCCGCAACGCGCGTGGCGCCCGAGATCGTCACGGCAGCCCGGCCGCCTTGGCCTTCGCGATGTTCTGGTTCTGTTCGTCGAGGGTCGTCGAGAACGCGTGGTCGCCCTGCTTGTCGATGACCACGTAGTAGAGGTACGGCGTCGACGCCGGCGCGAGCGCGGCGCGCAGCGACGCCTCGCTCACGGCCGCGATCGGCGTCGGCGGCAAACCCGTGTGCAAGTACGTGTTGTACAGCGACGGGATCAGCTCGTCGCGCGTCGACAGCTTGCGGTTGTGCGGATCGCCACGCGCGTAGATGAGCGTTGCGTCGATCTGCAGCGGCATGCCCCGCGCGAGCCGGTTGTAGATCACCGACGCGATCAACGGCCGGTCGTTGGCCGTCTTGGCCTCGCTCTCGATCAACGACGCCACGATGATGATGTCGTACGCCGGGTGACCTTGCACGTTGGCGTTCGCGAGGCCGAGTGCCTCGGCCTTCTTGTCGAACTGCTTCGCGAGCGTCCCGAGTACCTGGATCTCGTCCTCTTCCGCCGCGATGTTGTACGTGTCGGGCCAGAGCAGCCCCTCCAGGTTGTTGACGTTCGGCGGCTCGAATGCAGAGCGGACCGCGTTGTTGCGCGTGGCGTCGAGGAAGGCATCGGCGTGCCGGCCCGGCAGCTTGCCCACACGGTCGGCGATCTCCGTGAGCCACACACCGGGGGGGATCGTGAGGCGCGTGTACGCGATCTTCGGTTTCGCCTTCAGCACGCGCACGGCGTCGCGCACGCACATGTGTGCGTGCATCTCGTACGTCCCGGCTTCGAACTTCGTGTCGCCGTTGAGCCGCGAGTACACGCTGAAGACGAGGGAATTGCCGATCAGGCCGCGCCGGTGGAGCTCGTCGCCGATCTTCGGCACGCCCCAACCGCGCTCGATCTGCATCTCGACGACCTTCCCGCCGCCGCCGCAGTGATCGACCTGCCACCAGAACCACGCCGCGCCGCCGCCCATGACGAGCAGCGGCAGGCCGACGAGCACGAGCACGACGGTTGCAGTGCGCCAACCGCGGCTCATGCGGGCGGTTCTCCCGAGTCGAGCCACGACTGGAGCATCACCGCGGCCGCGACCTTGTCGACCACTCGCCGGCGCGCCTCGCGCCGCATACGGGCTTCGCGCAGCGCGCGCTCCGCGGTCACCGTCGTGAGACGCTCGTCGTACGCGACGACGTCGATGCCGCTGCCCGCGAGCGCGTGCAGCGCTTCGATTTCGGCCAACGCCGCGCGGGCCGCCGGCCCGGCGCGACCGTCGAGCGACAGCGGGAGCCCGACGACGATGGTCGTGGCGCCGGCCGCGCGCGCCGCGTCGAGGATCGCGCGATGGTCGGCCGCCGGGTCGCCGCTGCGGATGACCACGTCGTGCGGAGTGGCCACGGTGCGGCTCGGATCGGAGAGTGCCAGACCGATGCGACGCGATCCGAGATCGACGCCGAGCGCGCGAGCGGTCACGGCCGTCACTGCTGCCACGCGGCCGCCTGCTCGCGTACCGCCTCGAGCGCCGCGTCGACCTGATCGGCGTTGCGGCCGCCACCCACGACCGCGTCGGCGCCCTTGCCGACGCGACCGCCGAGCAGCTCCGCCCCGGGACCCGCGATGGCATCGGCCGACGCGCCGCGCGCGATCACGTCCTTGCTCACGGCGACCGCGATTCCCGCCTTGCCGTCGGTCGCGCCGGCGAGCCCGACCACGCCGCTGCCGAGCGCACGCACCGTCTCGACCGCGAGCTGCCGGAGCTCGTTGGGATTGAGCCCGTCGCGCCGCTCGACGACGACACCCCGGTCGGCTCGGCGCGCGAGCTCGGTCGCCAGACCCGACGCCTCCTTGGCCTTCAAACGGTTCAGCTCCTGTTGCAGCGTGCGGACCTGCTCGGCCATGCGCTCGATCTTGTCGGGCACCTCTTTCGGCGTCGCGCGCAACAGATCGCCGGCGCGTCGCAAGAGCTGCTCTTCGAATTCGATGTACTCGAACGCGCCGTCGCCGGTCATCGCCTCGATGCGCCGGAGGTTCGAGCCGATCGACCCTTCGCTCACGATCTTGATCGGACCGATGAACCCGAGCGCGTGCACGTGGGTACCGCCGCACAGCTCGGTCGACGGCCCGGCCTCGAGCACGCGCACGATGTCGCCGTACTTCTCGCCGAAGAACGCGATCGCGCCGATGCGCTCGGCTTCGGCTTTCGTCGTCTCGTAGTGCCGGACCGGCGCGTCGGAGATCACTTGCGCGTTGGCCTGGCGCTCGACCTCGGCGAGCTGCTCGGGGCTGACGGGCTCGTGGTGCGAGAAGTCGAAGCGGAGCCGGTCGGGCGCGACGAGCGAGCCGGCCTGCTGCACGTGGGTGCCGAGCACCTCCCTCAGCGCCCAGTGCAGCACGTGTGTGGCTGTGTGGTTGCGGCGAATGCGGTCGCGCCGCACACCGTCGATCTCCGCACGGACTTCGTCGCCGTCTTCAAACGTGCCGACGCGCATCTTGCCCTTGTGCGCGACGATCCCCGGCCGCGCGTATTGCGTGTCGAGCACG
>DATMUX010000733.1:0-3033 GCA_035563695.1 Acidimicrobiia bacterium | reverse complement strand
CTTTCGCGGACAAACACGGTGTAACTGCCGAAAGCGGATGAATAGGTCGGACGTCGTGGGGGGAGCAGGAGGTATCGAGGGAGCAGGAGACATCGAGGGAGCAGGAGGTTTTGAGGCAGCCCCGGACGCCGGCGGCGCCGGCACGAATCCCGGCCGCTCCCGCCTCGCGCCGGGCGCGCGCCTGCGCCTCGTGTCGTTGCGTATCGCCGGCTCGCAGATGTCGTTCGGTCCCGGCCTGGCGTGCGTTTCCGTGGACGCCCGGATCCGGCCCAAGGTCGCGCTCGGCCTTGCGCGGGCCGTGTCCGGTCCGCGGCCGGCCGGCACCGACGGCATCGTCGAGATCGCGGGCAGGCTCGTCACGCTGTCGAGCCTTCCCGCACCGCTGTTGCGAGCGAGCGCGGCATCCGTGGTCGATCGCGCGTTGCTCGACGATCTCTGGCACGACCTGTGCACGTACCGGCGCGCAGGCCTGGAACGTGCGCAGGCGGAGCGACGGCTACTCCGCCGGCAAGACGCCGCGGCGCTCGCGCGCACGCACGACCGCGCCCGGGAACTCGACGCGCGCGTCGCGGCCGCGCCCGACCCGCCCAGTGACGAGATCACACCTCGCATCGAGTTGCTGCTCGACACGATCGAGCGCCTCGCGCCCGTGGCTTCGGCCCAGGCACTCGCGCTCGCGGACGCGTTCGATGAGCTCGCGCGGCGGCCCTCACCGCCCGCCGAACGGCCGGCCGCCGCCGACCTGGCTGCTGCCGGCCTGGCCGCTGCGCACGCGCGAGTGGCGACCGCGCGCATCGCCGCCGCACGCGCGTGTGGCGGAGTGCGTCCGCACGCCCGGGCGCGCATCGACGAATGCCACCGCGCCGTCGTCGCAGCGGAGAGCGCGCTGTTCGAGTCACGGCGGAAGGATCGCGCCGGCGCGCGGGCCCGTTACCAGGAGGCGCTCGCCGAGGAGCGGGCCGCCCTGACCGAAGGCGGCGTCGACTCGTACGCCGCGTTCCTGGTCGCCACCGCGCAGGGTGCCGCATCGGTCGATCTCGAAGCGCGGTTGCGCGCGGAACTGGAGCTCGCCGACGCGGAGGCCGAGCTGCGCGAAGCCTCGTCGAAGCCACCGGCGTCCGAGGTCGCGGGCGAAGGAAGCGAACTGCGCGACCGGGCCGCCGTCCTGCTCGGGCGAGCCCCGGGGGACGACCCTGCGTCCGAGTTGCGCACCCTGCGTGTCGAGCATCCCGATGCACCGGCGCGCCGGGCCGAGCTGGGTGCGCTGCTCGTCGACGCCGGTGAAGCGTCGCCGGGCGACGTGACGGTGGCGAACGTCGTGGCGATCGCGGAGGCTGTCGTGAGGGCTCGGCGCGCACGGCTGCCGGTCGTCGCCGGAGAGGCCGAGCCGGCGCCGCTCGTTCCGGCGCCGGAGTTTCTCGAAGCGCGTGCCGCGCTCGAGGAGGAGACGGCGGCCCTCGTGCGCGCCGATGCCGAGCATGAGCGCGCGCTTGCCGATATCGAGCGCGAGATGGTCCGATGCGATCGTCTCGCCAACACGGCAGTGTTCTCGCTGCCGCCCGATGCGCTGCCGTTCTTGCTCGACGGGTTGTTCGAGCGCTACCGCGCCGGTGATCTGTTGGGCGGTCGGCTCCCGCTCGTCGTCGACGGCGCGTTCGACGACCTCGGGCGGCAGCGCGCGGCGTCGGTCGCTCTGCACCTCGGGGCGCTCGACGACATCCAGGTGATCGTGGTGACCGCCGACCGCGAACTGGCACGCCTGCTGGCCCGGAACGACGCCACCACCGTGGCGTGGACCGGGCTCCTGTGCGCCGCGCACGGCGGCCGGACCGCGGTTGCGGCCTGCTCACGGTGTGGGCGGGCGAGCTGCCTCGACTGCCTCGTGTACGTACCGGGAGGGCCCGGCCTCGCGTGCGTCGCGTGCGCGCCGGCCGCGCCGGCCCGGCGAGCTCGCCTGCTGTGGCGGCGCGGAGCCTGACGCCCGGCGTCCGGCGCCGGCGTCGACGGCGTGCTCGCCGAGTGGGTAGCGTCGCCGCCGTGCCGACTTCCGAAGCAATCCGTGCCGCAGTCGACGCGTACGTCGACGCCTCGAACCGCAACGACAAGAGCGCGGTCATCGCGATGTTCGCTCCGGACTGCGAATGGTTCGACCCGGTGGGTCAACCTCCGCACGCGGGCCGGGAAGGCGTCGCCGAGTTCTGGGATCAGACGCGCGAGATGGCGGAAAGCATCGAGATGGTTCCGCGGGACATCGTCGTGTGCGGCAACGAGGCGGCGATGGTGTTCGCGATCCGCGCCACGGTGGCCGGCACGGTGATGGAGATGGACGCCGTCGAGACCTTCGCGGTCGACGACGACGGTTTGTTCACGAACGTCAAGGCGTACTGGGACATGGCGCGCGGCCGAGTCGTCGAGGCATAGCCCGGGCGACTGTCCTGGTCGATTTGTCCAGATCGTTCTGGGCAAGCCCGGGCTGACGAGCCGCCGACTTTCGCGCGACGGGGTCTTTACGCCACAATGGATTGGCGATGAACGTTGAGTCCCGTGATTCCGTCTCGCTGAAGCCGGCTGAGCTCGACGAGTTCGGTCAGCTGCTCGCGTCGCATGGCCTGGCGATCACCGATGAGGAGATCGACCGGCAGGTCGAAGCGTTCCCGTTGGTGGTGGTCGCGGCCGCCGAAGACGGGGAGATGCAGGGCCTGATGCTCGGCTCGCTCGAGCGAATCGGCGGCACGCCGTCGATCCTGTGGGGCCTCGGCGCGGTGCGCAAGAACAAGCAGGCTCCCGGGACGCTCAAGGGGTTGACGGGTGAGCTCACCCGGCGCGCCGCGATCTCGTTTCCTGACGAGGACGTGTTGGTGGCCGCGCGGCTCGCGCAGTCGAGCTGCTACGTGTTGCTGCAGAGCTACGCCAACGTCGTACCCCGGCCCGGATACACGCCCAACGGCGAGGACCGCGCGTGGGGCCGCCGGCTCGCCAAGCGCTACGGGGTCGAGCCGCACTTCGACGATCGCGCCTTCAAGATCGCGGTGA
>DATMUX010000732.1:0-3270 GCA_035563695.1 Acidimicrobiia bacterium | reverse complement strand
CCGCCAACCTGCTCACCGAGCGGGGCGCGACCGAGGTGTGGGTCGCGGCCACCCACGGGGTGCTGTCGGGCCCCGCCGTCGACCGGCTCAAGAACGCCCCGATCCGCCAGGTCGTCGTCACCAACACGCTGCCGATCGGGTCCGACAAGCGGTTCGACGCGCTGAAGGTGCTCTCCATCGCGCCGACCATCGCCGAGGCCCTCGGCGCCGTCTTCGAGGACACGAGCGTCAGCGAGATCTTCCGCGGCGATAACGTCTGACTCTTCTGGTCGCGCTCGCTGCGGGGCGGGATACCCGCCCCGCGGGCGCTCGCCGCTCCTGCGAGCTCGCTTCGCTCGCCGCATCATGCGAGGTGGAGAACTAAGTGGGCGAAACCACAGGGTTCATGAAATACGGCCGGGAGCTGCCGACGCGGCGGCCGATCCCGGTGCGGGTCGAGGACTGGCACGAGGTCTACGAGGACTTCCCGCTCGACGCCGTGCGCACGCAGGGCGCCCGGTGCATGGATTGCGGTATCCCGTTCTGCCACACCGGCTGCCCGCTCGGGAATCTCATTCCCGAGTGGAACGACCTGGTGTACAAGGACCGCTGGCGCGCGGCCGCCGATCGCCTGCACGCGACGAACAACTTCCCCGAGTTCACCGGGCGGCTGTGTCCGGCGCCGTGCGAGGCCGCGTGCGTGCTCGGCATCAACGAGCCGGCGGTCACGATCAAGCAAATCGAGGTCGAGATCATCGACAAGGCGTGGGACGACGGCAACGTGGAACCCGTATTGCCCCAGGCGAAGACCGACCGGCACGTCGCGGTCGTGGGCAGCGGTCCGGCGGGCCTCGCCGCTGCGCAGCAGCTCACGCGGGCCGGCCATCACGTGACGGTGTACGAGCGCGCCGACCGGATCGGCGGCTTGCTGCGCTACGGCATCCCCGAGTTCAAGATGGAGAAGCGGCACCTCGATCGGCGCATCGCGCAGATGGAGGCCGAGGGCACGATGTTCCGCACCGACGCGAACGTCGGCGGGAACGTGCCGGTCGACGAGCTCGGCCAGTACGACGCGGTCGTGCTCGCCGGAGGCGCGACGGCGTGGCGCGATCTGCCCGTACCCGGGCGCGAGCTCACGGGTGTGTACCAGGCGATGGAGTACTTGCCGTGGGGCAACCGCGTGCAGCAGGGCGACCTGCACGAGCCGCCGATCACGGCGCACGGCAAGAACGTCGTGATCATCGGCGGTGGTGACACGGGTGCCGACTGCCTCGGCACCGCGATCCGCCAAGGTGCGGCGACGATCCATCAGTTCGAGATCCTCCCCCGGCCGCCCGACGATCGAACGATCGACATGCCGTGGCCGACCTACCCGATGATCTACCGGGTGTCGTCGGCGCACGAGGAAGGTGGCGAGCGCGTCTACGCCGTCAACACGGAGTGTTTCCTCGGCGACGACGTGGGCAACCTCCGTGCACTGCGCGCGCACGAGGTCGAGCAGAGGTTCGACGGCGGCCGCATGACCTTCGACAAGATCGAGGGCACCGATTTCGAGCTGCCGTGCGAGCTCGTGCTGCTCGCGATGGGCTTCGTCGGCCCGCAACGCGAAGGCCTGCTCGAACAGCTCGGCATCGAGCTGAGCGAGCGGGGCAACGTCGCGCGCGACGGCGCGTTCCGCACGAACCTCGACAACGTGTTCGTGTGCGGCGACATGGGCCGGGGACAGAGCCTGATCGTGTGGGCGATCGCGGAGGGCCGGTCGTGCGCCGCGGCGGTCGACCGGTTCCTCATGGGCGACACGCTCCTACCCGCGCCGATCACGCCGGACGCCGTGCCGATGCGCTGAGGGGTGATGCCGCCCCGGCGTGCACTCCTCTCGGGCCGCCCGCCCCGGGGGGAGCGTTGCGGACGGCCCGAGCAGTGCTCCTCGAGGATGCCCCGCCCGTGTTGCGGCTCCGCGTCGTGCATGCAACGAGACGGTGAACCGGCAATGGCGTTTCGCAGTCCGGGCGACGGTTCAGCCGCTGGTCGCGACTCCCGCGCGCGTTGCGTGCCAGAGCAGCTCCTCGGCCACCTCGTCGATGACCGCCTGGGCGAGGTCGAGGAGCACCGGCAACTGGTCGAGCCAGCGCGGCGTCAACGCCGAGGTCGGCTGCAGCGTGAGGCTGACGGTGTCGGCGCCCGTCGCCATGACCCGCAGCCCGACGCTCGCAACCGCCAGGCCACTCGCGTCCCACACGCGCGCCGCCGTGATCCACGACGATCCGGCCGTCGTGAAGTTCACGTCGACTTCCGCGGCGCCCCGATCACCGAGCGTCCAGCGCAGCGCCGACGCGCCCGTGTCGCGCCGCAACCGCAGCAACACATCGGCGAGCAGTGCGCCGTCGATGGGCAGTGTGCGCGTCACACTGATGCCGCCGGGTTCCATACCCGCCTCCCCCGGAACGATCCTTGTCCGTGCGCAATGCATCGGCGGCCGCCGTCCCGCACTGAACCCCGGCGTGCGCGCTCGCGCGCAGCGTGTCACTCGGCGGCCGGAATGGCCGCGTGGCGACGCCGCCGGCGGGAGATACGCCAGACGGGCACTCCGGCGAGGAGCGCGACGGCGAGGAACGGCAGCGCGAAGCCGAGCCCGGTGGCCACGACCTGGGCCGTGTTGGCGAAGGCGGCCGCCCCGGTGCGCAGTCCGGCGACGAAGCCGGGGATGTCGTGGCTCGGAGCCGCGCCCCGGCCCGGCGCGGGCGCCGACGACAGATCGAGCGACACCGTCGCAAGGTCGACCTGGGCACGGAGCGCCGCAGCCTGACCCGCGAGCGACTCGACATCGGCCTCGCGTTGCGACAGCGCCTGCTCGACCTGCAACAGATCGGTGACGTTGCCGCTCCGGGCGAGGAGCTCGCGCAGGCGATCGGCCCCGGTGCGCGCCGCCGCGAGGCGCGCGTCGAGGTCGACGACCCGGTTCGTCGCGTCGTCGGTGGTCACCGAGCTGTGCAATACCCGGCCGAGCGTGGCGAGCTGCGCCATCACCCGGTCGAAGTGCTCGGGCGGAACCTTGAACACGATGTGCGCTGCGGGCGCGGCCGCGGCGTTCGCCGCTTCGGAGTAAAGGTATCCGCCGGCGGCGGCCACGACGGCGGTGGCGCGTCGTTCCGTGGCGCGCACGTCCTTGGCTTCGATCGCGACGTCGGCGGTCTTCACCAGTTGGCGGCCGTCGCCCGGCTTCTTGGCCCGGGTCAGGTCGATCGCCGGGCGGCTCGGCGTCGACGCGCCCCCGGCCTGGTCGGCGGTGCT
>DATMUX010000731.1:0-2671 GCA_035563695.1 Acidimicrobiia bacterium | reverse complement strand
CGCGATGCAGCGCGGCGAGCACGTCGCCGCGCTCGTAGGGAACCCAGAACTCGCGCACGCGCGCCAGCGACCGCAGGCGGTCGCCGACGGCCACGAGCAGCTCGGGCACGCCCGCACCCGTCGCGGCCGAGATCGCGACCGAACCCGGGTGTGCGGCGATCAGCAGCTTGACCGCGTCGACGTCGGCGACGTCGGCCTTGTTCCACGCGAGCAGCCGCGGCACCTCGGCCGCGTCGATCTCGGCGAGCACGGTGTCGACCGCGTCGATGCGCTCCTCGACGTCGGGCGCGCTCGCGTCGACGACGTGCAACAGCAAGTCGGCGTCGACGACTTCCTCGAGGGTCGACCGGAACGCCTCGACGAGCTGGTGTGGCAGCCGGCGCACGAACCCGACCGTGTCGGACAGCACCACCGTCTCACCGCCCGGGAGATGGAGGCGCCGCACCGTCGGATCGAGCGTCGAGAACAACTGGTCCTGCACCAGCACGCCCGCGTGGGTGAGCCGGTTCAGCAGCGTCGACTTGCCCGCGTTCGTGTAGCCGACGAGCGCGACCTGCGGGACGTCGCGCCGCTTGCGCGCCTTGCGCTGCGTGGCACGCGTCGCCGCGAGATCTTTCAGGTCGCGCTCGAGCTTCGAGATGCGCCGCAGCAACCGGCGGCGATCCACCTCGAGCTGGGTCTCGCCGGGTCCCCGGGTCCCGATGCCCGCTCCTTGCTGGCTGAGCTGCACGCCCCGACCGCGCAACCGCGGGAGCCGGTAGCGCAGCTGCGCGAGCTCCACCTGCACCGCACCTTCCTGGCTCGTCGCGTGCTGGGCGAAGATGTCGAGGATGAGCGCGACGCGATCGACGACGTCGACCGCGAACAGCTTCTCGAGGTTCCGCTGCTGAGCCGGCGTGAGCTCGTCGTCGAAGATGACGACGTCGATGTCGAGCGCGTCGACGATCTCGCCGAGCTCCGCGGCCTTCCCCTTGCCGATGTACGTGGCCGGGTCGGGAGTAGCGCGCCGCTGCAGCTCGCGGTGCACCGGATCGGCGCCGGCCGTATCCGCGAGCAACGCGAGCTCGTCGAGCGAATCGTCGGATGCGGTGCCGACGAGGAGCGCGCGCTGGCGCACACGGCCGAGATCGACCTCGGTCGCGGTGAGGCGCCGCCGCTGGCGGTCCGTGTGCCCGCGCGACGAGGTCACGGGAGCTCGATCTCGACGTCGAACACGTGCACGACCGGTCCGCCGAGATGCACCGACTCGCCGAGCGTCACCGCGAGCTCCCCACCGGATACGAGCACGCGCACCTCGGGCTCGACGAGCCCGCGGCGGTGCGCGACGGCGGCCGACGCGCACGCGCCCGTGCCGCACGACAGCGTCTCCCCCGCGCCCCGCTCCCAGACCCGCATCTCGATAGTGTCGGGGGCCTTCACGCGCAGGAACTCGACGTTCGTCCGCTGCGGAAACCGGCGGTCGTGCTCGATGACCGGACCGTGCACCGTGACCGGCACCTGCTCCGGATCGTCGACGAAGCACACGAAGTGCGGATTGCCGACGTTCGCGACGTCACCGACATAGTCGGCGCCGTCGACCGCGAGCGCGACATCGGTGTCGCCGAAGGTCACGGGCCCCATGTCGACGCCGGCCGCGACCACGTCGCCCCGCGCGTCGCGCTCGAGGCCGATCGTGCGGCGACCGCCGCCGGTGTCGACGACCAGCTCGGTGGCGGTGCCGAGCCCGGCGCGGGCGGCGACCCAGGCGAGGCAGCGGCTGCCGTTGCCCGACATCTCGGCGATCCCGCCGTCGGCGTTCTGCAGGATCATCGTGCAGTCCGCGCCGTCACGGCCCGCGGTGATCGTGATCAGACCGTCGGCGCCGACACCGCGGTGGCGATCGCAGAGCGCGGCGACCGCGCGTTCCCCGAGCGCGGGCGCGCCCGGCTCGAGCGCGAGCCGCACGAGGAAGTCGTTGCCGGTCGCGTGCAGTTTCGAGAGGCGCAGGGTGGTGGTCGAGATCATGAGGCAGGGGCCGGGGCGGTGGCTGGGACATCCCAGAGTGCCACGACGACCGCGGCCAGGCGCTGCGGATTTCCGGACGTGCCGATCCAGCGGATGCGGGGATCGCGCCGGAACCAGACCCGCTGCCGCCGGGCGAAGCGCCGCGTCCGCGCGACCGCCTCGGCGAATGCGGCGTCGAGCGACGCGATGTGCCCGGCGCGGAAGTCGAGCAGCTCGCGGTACCCGATCGCCTGCGCCGCGGTACGCGACATGCCACCGGGACGGGTCGCGAGCGCGTCGACCTCGCGGACCAGGCCCGCGTCGCGCATCGCGCCGAAGCGGTGCTCGATGCGCCGCTGCAGCTCGGCGCGGGGCAGCCACACCCCCGCCTGGGTGACGTCGATGACCGGCTTGCCGTAGGTGTCGAGGCCCGGACCGAACGACGAGAACCGCCGGCCCGTCGTCTCGATCACTTCGAGCGCGCGGACGATCCGGCGCCGGTTGCCCGGCTCGACGCGGCTCGCGGCAACCGGATCGAGCTCGGCGAGACGCCCGTACGCGCGCGAAAGGCCTTCCGCCGTCGCGGTCGCGTCGATCCACGCGGCCCGCACGTCGAGGTCGCGTTCGGGCACCGCGAGCCCGTCGATCACCGCGCGCACGTACAGGCCGGTGCCGCCGGCGGGCGCTG
>DATMUX010000730.1:0-2420 GCA_035563695.1 Acidimicrobiia bacterium | reverse complement strand
GTTGCACCGCTCGCGCGGGCACGATCCGCACCACGGATCCGTCGACGGTCGCGACACCGTCGACGATCAGCGAGTAGCCGCCCGGCGCGCCCGGCGGCCACAACAGCGACACGTCGGGGCGCGCGGCCGCGTTCGCGCGCGAGCTCTTGCCCGCTTCGCACACGATCTCGTGCTCGCCGATCGCCGGGACCACGGCGATCACGTGCACGCGATCCGAGTCGCCGACGGTGAGGAGGTACGCGAACCCGGCCTTCTCCGCTGCGACCGCGCGCACCTCGTGCAACTCCACCGGAATGCTCATGGGCATCTCACCTCGATCTCGAGCCTTTCGAGAATTCCCGCGGCGCGTAGTACCCGGGAGCGGTGTCGCGCCGGCCCCGCTTGGACGTGTAGCGCCACTGCGCCGAGATCCGGCCGCGCACCGCGTGCCGCACCTTGGGCACACCGTGCAGCCAGTCGGACTGGAAGCGGCCGCCGAAGACCATGAGGTCGCCGGCCGCGGGCGCGAGGTCGAACGCGCTCGCGCGTTCCCGCGTGTCGCGCCGCTGCACGAGGAACGGCCGTTGCGCACCGAGCGTGAGGATCGCGACGACGGTGTCGTCGAGCCAGCGCATCTCACGATCGCGGTGCATGGCGACGCTGTCGCGCGCGTCGCGGTAATACGCGAGCCCGAAGCCGTCGAACCGTGCGCGGTAGCGCGCTTCGATGGCTCGCTGCGCGTCGGCGAGCGCCGGGTGATGCGGGTGGCGCGCCGAACCCCCGGCGCCGAGACGGGGCTCGTCGATCCAGCGCTCGTACCGCCAGACGCGCCCCTGCTGCCACGAGACCGTCGACTGCAGGTGGTCGTACAGGACATCGGCGCCGTGCAACCAGCCGCGCGCCACGTCGATCCACGATCCGCCGTCGAGCTCACGACGCTCGAAGGCGGCCCCGGTGTCGACGGCGATCGGCTCGTCGCTCACGACGATCCGATCGCCTCGTAGCACGCGTTGACGAGGTTGAAGCTGCGCAGGTCGCCGGCGAGCCCGATGTCCATGCGGTTCATGACGTAGCCGAACGCGAGGCCCGCATCGGGATCGGCCCAGCCGACGGAGCCGCCCGCACCGAAGTGCCCGAACGCGCGCGGGCCGCCGACCTGGATCAGGCTCGACCGCAGCATGAACCCCAATCCGAACTGGATGTCCATGTCGAGCAGCACCGTGTTCGGTCCGGACGTCAGCTGGGTCGTCGCGCGCCGTAATTGCTCGTCGTCGAGCACACGTATCCCGTCGACGGGGCCGATGCACGCCGCGTAGAGGCGCGCCAGCGAGCGCGCGTCGCCGATGCCGCCCGCGGCCGGGACTTCGGCCGCGTGCAGCGCCCGCGTGTTCCAGATTTCGGGGCCGGAGAACGCACCACCCGGTGCGAACAGCGCCTTGCCGAGGACGGTGTGCGGGCCGACGAACTGATCCATCAGCGCGCGCACCTCCGGATTCTCGAGCAGCGCGGGATCGGCCAGGCCGCCGACGAGCGGTGCGACCCGCGACTCCTCCGACTCGGGCAGACCGATCCAGAAGTCGAGGCCGAGCGGCTCGGCGATCGCGCGGCCGAAGTACGTGCCGACGCTCTCGCCCGTCACGCGCTTGATCACCTCACCGACCAGCCAGCCGTACGTCGTGGCGTGGTAGCCGTGCTTGGTGCCGGGCTCCCAGTGGGGCTCCTGCTGCGCGAGCGCGTCGACGACGGGGTCCCACGAGAATGCTTCCTCGGCGGTCATCTCACCGTCGATCCACGCCAGGCCCGCCTGGTGCGACAGGAGGTACGACACGGGGATCTCGGCCTTGCCGCCCGCGGCGAACTCGGGCCAGTACCGCGCGACGGGCGCGTCCATGTCGAGCATGCCGTCCTGCGCGAGCTTGTTGGCGCAGACCGCGGTGACGCCCTTCGTCGTCGAGAACACGAGCGCCAACGTGCGCTCGTCCCACGCGCGGCCGGTCGCCTGGTCGGCGACTCCGCCCCACAGGTCGACGACCTTCTCGCCGTGGTGGTACGCGCCGAACGACGCGCCGATCTCCAGCCCGTCCGAGAAGTTCTTCTCGAATGCCTCGCGTACGCCCTCGAAGCCGGGCGCGACCGTGCCGTTGCTCTCTCCCATGCCGACATGCTCGCGCGCGGGCGCTCGCGGGCCTACTCGGGCCGGTCGAGCCCCGTCCACACGCGAAATTCCGCGGTCGAGTTCGTGCGCGGGAAGGGCGCGTCGGGGACGGGTAGGCCCAGGAACTCGCACAGCGGTTCCCACCCGTCGCCGACCTCGAAGACCAGCAGCTCCCCGGGCGGAACCGACGCGATCACGTCGGCTTCGTGGGCGTGGAGCGCGGCGACGACCGATGCGCGATCGAACCGGTCGCCGAACGTCTGGTGGAAGATCAGCTTGCGCGTCG
>DATMUX010000729.1:0-4818 GCA_035563695.1 Acidimicrobiia bacterium | reverse complement strand
CAGCCCGACCTGAACAGCGTGGGTCCTGCATCGAATACCCAGAGCAGGATCCCGAAGGTGGCGAAGTCGAAAATGGAGCTGATGGGGCCGAAGAAGATCATGAAGCGCCGGATGAATCCGGTGTCCCAGTGCGACGGACGTCGGAGCTGCTCCTCGTCGACGTTGTCGGTCGGGATCGTCATCTCGCTCACGTCGTAGAGCAGGTTGTTGAGCAGGATCTGTGTCGGGAGCATGGGCAGGAAGCTGAGGAAGAGCGACGCGGCGCCGGCGCTGAACATGTTGCCGAAGTTCGACGACGTGACCATCAAGATGTACTTGATCGTGTTCGCGAAGATCTGGCGGCCCTCGACCACGCCGTCGGCCAGGACTCCGAGGTCCTTGTCGAGCAGGATGATGTCGGCCGCGTCCTTGGCGACGTCGGTCCCCGTGTCGACCGAGATGCCGACATCGGCGTGATGCAGCGCGACCGCGTCGTTCACACCGTCACCCATGAACGCGACATCGGCGCCGCGCGCGCGTTGCAGGCGCACGATGCGCGACTTCGTCTCGGGTCCGATCCGCGCGAACACCGTGGTGCGATCGATCGCCGCGCTCAGCTCGTCGTCGCTCATCGCGTCGACGCGGTCGCCGGTGAGCGAACCGAGCACCTCCAACCCGAGATCGGCACAGACCTTGTTCGCGACGGCCGCGCTGTCGCCGGTGATGATCTTCACCGCGATGCCGAGCCGCCCGAGCCGCGCCAGTGACTCGGCCGCGTCGGCCTTGGGCCGGTCGACGAACACCAGGAAGCCGACGAACTCCAAATGCTGCTCGTCGGCATCGGTGATCGCGGCGAGTCCCGGCGCCGGGCGGGCGCCGACCGCGATGACCCGCGCGCCTTCACCGTAGAGCTGCTCCAGGGTGCGCGCCGCGGCCGGCGGCGCGGCATCGCTCTGGCGGAGAACGCGCTCGGCCTCGCCTTTCACGACGATCCAGCGCGACCCGTCGGGCGCATCGGCAACGACCGTCGACAGGCGCCGCTCGTGGTCGAACGGGCGCAGCGCGACTCGTGACCATTGCCGGGCCTGCGCGGCGACCGCGTCGTGGCCGGGCGCGTTCCACATCGCGACGTCGAGCGCGTTCCCGCTGACGGCCCGGCCGTCGTCGAGCACCGCTTCGTTGCACACGAGCCCGAGCAGGGACGCACGCTCGGTCGCGGTACCCGACGAGTCGAGCGACCGATCGAACGTGATGTTGCCCTCGGTGAGCGTGCCCGTCTTGTCGGTGAACAACAGCGTGATGTTGCCGAGATCCTCGATGCTCACCAGCCGCTTCACGAGCACCTTGCGCCGCGCCAGGCGCCGCGAGCCGGTCGACAGGCTGACCGTCACGATCGCCGGGAGCAGCTGCGGCGTCAGGCCGATCGCGATCGCGAGCGAGAACAACAACGCATCGATGAACGGGCGCTGCAGCATCAGGTTGATGACGAAGATCGACACGGTGAGCACGGCGGCGACGCGCACGAGGAAGACCGAGTACTTGCGCAGGCCGACCTGGAACGCCGTCTCGGACTGCCGCTCTCCGAGCCCGACGGCGATGCGCCCGAACTGCGTGTTCGTGCCCGTTCGCACCACGACGCCGCGCGCCGCGCCTTCGCGCACGATGGTCCCCATGAGCGCGCAGGACGCGTCGCCCGTGCCGACCGGCGCCGCGGTCTTCTCGACGGGCAGCGACTCGCCGGTGAGCACCGCTTCGTCGCACTCGAGCTCGGTGACGTCGAGCAGCCGGAGGTCCGCGGGAACGATGTCGCCGACGCGCAGGTGGACGAGATCTCCGGGCACGAGCGTTACGACGTCGATCGGTTGGGGCGTGCCGTCGCGCACCACGAGCGCGGTGTGGCGGATCTGGGTGTGCAACGCCTCGACGGCTTGTTCCGAGCGGTACTCGTTCACGAAGCCGAGCCCGACCGAGAGCGTGACGATCACTCCGATGATCACGGCGTCGGTCGGGTCACCCGTGAATCCCGACACGGTCGCGGCCGCGAGCAGCAGGATGAGCAGCGGGTTGCGCAGCTGGCGCACGAAGATCGGCCACGCGCGCGCGCCGTGGCTGCGCAGCGCGTTGGGCCCGTACTCGTCGAGGCGCCGGCGCGCCTCGTCGGTCGTCAGGCCGTCGGGACCGGAGCCGAGCGCGGCGAGCACGTCGGCGCCGTTGCGGCGCGCCGCATCCTCGAGCGTCGGTGCGTCGACTATGCGTGCCCCCACGCTCGAAGCACGTCGCCGGTGGTCGAGATCGTCGCGACGAGCGCGAGCGTGTTGTCGATCACCGCCTGCGCGTACTCGTCCGGAACACCGGCGATCGCGTCGCGCGGCAGCACGATCTGGTAGCCGCGGTTGACCGCGTCGAAGGCGAGGTTCGTCATGCCGATGTTCACCGACACGCCGACGCCGACGATCGTCGTGACACCCAGGTTGCGCAGGATCGGGTCGAGTTGCGTGCCGGTCATCGGGCCCAGCCCGTGATAGCGGGGCAGCACGATGTCGGCCGGGTCGACACCGATCTCCGCGGGGACCTGCACCGCGGCGCTACCCGGCGAGAGCCGCACCGGTGACTTCTGCACGCCGAGGAACAGGCGCGCGTTGCGATTGGCGCCCCGGCCGTCGTCGCGGGTCTCGGCCGTGCAGTGCACGACGGGCACGCCGGCGACGCGCGCCGCACGCGCCAGGCGGGCGCAGTTGCCCACAAGGTCGACGGCCGCGGCCGCGTCGGCCAGTGCCGGGAGTGCCGACGGCGTTCCCACCACTCCGTTCTGCACCTCCTGCAGCACGAGTGCCGTGTGCGCCGGTGCGAGCAGCGAGGTGAAGTCGACCGGCATCGATCGTCAGCCGTTCTCGACGTCTTCGGCGACAAACCCGGTGTCGGCGTGCTCGTCGCGGACGAGCTCCTTCAGGATCTTGCCCGCCGCGTTGCGCGGGAGCGCGTGCTCGCGGATCTCCCACTGCTCGGGCACCTTGTAATAGGCGAGCTGCTCGGCACACCACGCCCCGACGGCCGCGACATCCACCGTGTGGCCCGGTCGCGGTACGAGCACCGCCTTGACCGCCTGGCCGAGCTCGGGATGGTCGACACCGATGACCGCGCACTCCTCGACGTCGGGATGATCCTCGATGCACTTCTCGATCTCGACGGGATAGACGTTCTCACCGCCGCGCAGGATCAGGTCGCGTTTGCGCGACGCGAGGTAGAGGCGCCCGCCGAGCATGTGGCCGATGTCGCCGGTGTGCAGCCAGCCTCCGGCGGTGATCGTCTCCACCGTCTCCTCCGGCCGGCGCCAGTAGCCGGGCATCACCATCGGGCCGCGCAGGCACACCTCGCCCTCTTCGCCGTCGGGCAACGCCGCACCGAACGGGTCGCGGATCTCGAGCTCGACGGTGGGCGCGGGACGCCCGACCGACAGCGGGTGGTCGATGAGCTCCTGCCCGTTGTTCAAGGTGGCGAGCGCGGCGCACTCCGTCTGCCCGTAGCCGACGCCGAGGGAGCGGCGTGCGTTGGGAAACACCTGCCGCGTGCGCTCGAGCAATGACGGCGCGACGGGCGACCCGCCGCCGCCGACCGTGCGCACGCTCGACATGTCGTACTTGCCGACGTCGGGATGGTTCACGAGACGGTGCAGCACCGTCTCCGTGAACGACCAACCGGTGCAGCGTTCCCGCTCGATGACCTGCATCACGACGGCCGGGTCGAAGCGGCCGATCAGCCACACGCTCTTCGTGCCGGTGAACAGCAGCATGATCGCCGCGCTGTGCAGACCCGAGACGTGGAACAGCGGGCTGGTCACCATCTGGCACGCGGGCACGGGCTCGGCCGGCGGCGGGCTCAGCATCGCCGACCGCGCGCCCGTGAACATGGCGAGCATCAGGTACGCGCCGATGTTGCGGTGCGTGTTGATCGCGCCCTTGGGCCGGCCGGTCGTGCCCGACGTGTACAGGATGATCGCGGGATCGTCCTCGGCGATCTCGACCTCGGGGAGCGGTGCATCGGGCGCGAAGGCCTCGAGCGCCTCGAAGTCGTCTTCGATCACGACCACGGGAACTCCGAGATCGTGGCCGCCGTCGACCCGTTCGATGCGCTTGCGGTCGGCGATCAGCACCGTCGGATCGCAGTCGCCGACGAAATAGCGGATCTCGGGACCCGTCGACCAGCCGTTGAGGCCGACCGCGACCGCACCGAGGCTGATCGTCGCCCAGAACGCCACGATCCACTCGGGGCAGTTCGCGGCCAGGATCGCGACCCGGTCGCCCGGACCGACGCCGTAGCGCTCCCGCAGCGCCGCGGCTACGGATGCGACGAGCTGCGCGTGCTCGGCGAAGGTGATGCGTCGCTCGCGCACGCCGTCGGTCGCGACGATGAACTCCTTGTCACCGAACGACGCCGACCGCACGAGGAGGTCGCGCAAGTTGCGCGGGCGCTGTACGAAGGCCTGCATCCGCTCGCCCTGCACGTCGACCTCTTCGACCGCGAACATGCCGTCCGGCGCGAGCAGCTGCGCCTCGACGCGCGCGACGTCCTCGGGAATGTCCACGACCACGTTCCGAGGCTACCGCCCTCTTCCCCCAACTTGCGTGGCTCAACCACCGGCACGGTGGATGTGTCACGCAAAGTTCGCAAGTAACGGGATCAGAGGCGCGGGATCACCTCGTGCAGGAGGTCGGCGATCTCGCGCGCGCAGTCGACGAACACGTCGACGTCGCCGCCGGCCGGGTCGACGACGTCCTCCCACGGCTCGAGCTGAACCTCGTGCAGGCGGAGACGCGCAACGCGCTCGAAGAGGGGCTCGCC
>DATMUX010000728.1:0-6153 GCA_035563695.1 Acidimicrobiia bacterium | reverse complement strand
CGCTCCCCGCCAGAGGCTCGACCTCGCCCCGCAACCCGCAGCAACCGATCGACGAAGACGATTGCGTGACGCCCATGCAGATCCTCCTGATGCCGTACGTTCCTGGAACCGTTCCCGATGAACGCCCGCACGGAGCTCGCGCATCGCGGTCGTTCGTATCGCCGTACGGCGCGCGCCACCGGTCGGATCCTGCCGGTGTCGCGCGCGAGCGGATCTCGGTCCGGATCGTGTGCGCTGCTGAGCGTGAGGGGCCACATCCGCAACCTGCGCCGCGACCCTCGACGGCGGTTCGATTGCCGCTCGACTGGTGAGATTCGCACTGGACGGGCCGCCAATACCTGGGCTTACGATGTCTCGACAACGGGAGGTGGCCCCAGGTGGACTTCCGAGTCCTCGGCCCTTTCGAGGTGCAGACCGCTTCCGGGCCGGTCGAACTACGAGGCGACAAGCGTCGAGGTCTGCTCGCGTATTTCGTCGTGCACCGCGGCAAGTTGTGCCGCACCGACGAGATCATCGAGGCGCTCTGGAACGGCGCGCCGACGTCCGGCGCGCTCGGCACCGTGCAGACGTACGTGTCCCAGCTCCGCAAGGTGCTCGACGCCGACGCCGCGATCCTGACCCGGGCCGGCGGGTACGTCCTGGAGGCGCCGGTCGCGTCGGTCGACGCCGAGCGGTTCGAACAGCTGCTCGATCGCGGGCTGGCCGAGCAGGACCCGCCGACCCGGCTCGACGTCCTCAGCGAGGCGCTCGGCCTCTATCGCGGCCGCCCGCTCGACGAGTTCGGCGGCGTCCCGTGGGCCGACGAGGCCGCCCACCGGTGGGGTCGCCTCCACCTGGTCGCGCTCGAACACCTCTGCGACGCCATGCTCACGCTCGAGCGAGAACGCGACGCGCTGCCGCAGCTGGAACGCGCGGTTGCGACGCACCCACTCCACGAACGCTTCTGGGAGCAGCTCGCGGTGGCGCGCTACCGCACCGGCGACCCGCCGGGTGCGCTCGCCGCGTGCCGCGATGCCCGGCGCGCGCTCGTCGAGGCGCTCGGCGTCGATCCCGGGCCCGGGCTCCAACAGCTCGAGCGACGCATCCTCGATCACGACCCGGCGCTGCAACCGCGCCGGTCGACGCGCAGCTCGTCGCCGAGAGCGGAAGGTCCGTCGGGGGTCGTCACGTTCCTGATCACCGACATCGACCGCAGTGCCCGGCTGTGGGAGAACGATCCTGAGCAGATGGTCGCGGCGCTCGGGCGCCACGACCACATCATCGAGGAGGCCGTCGTCGCGGCCGGCGGCCGGGTGTTCAAGCACTCCGGCGACGGGCTGCTCGCGGCGTTTCCGGCGCCCTCGCTCGGGGTTTCCGCGGCCGTCGACGCCCAGCGCGCCCTCCTCGCCGAGTCGTGGACCACGACCGAGCCGATCCGCGCGCGTATGGCGCTGCACACCGGCGAAGCCGTCGTCGAACGCGATGGCGATTACTTCGGCCCGGTCCTCAACCGGTGCGCGCGCGTGCTCGTCCTCGCGAACGCCGCCCAGATCCTCATCACCGGCACCGTCGCCGACGCACTGCGCGACCGCCCCGTCGAAGGCGTGACCGTGGAGCCGCTCGGTGAGCACCGCCTGCGCGATCTTGCGCAGCCCGAGCGCCTCGCACAGATCCTGCACGGGGACCTGCCTCGCCACCCCGTTCCGCTGCGCTCGCTCGAGACCGCCGGCAATCTGCCGGTGCAGCTCACGACGTTCATCGGGCGCGACGACGAACGCGAGCGCCTCGTCGCGAGCGTCACCGATCATGCGCTCACGACGCTCGTCGGCCCGGCCGGGATCGGCAAGACGCGCCTGGCGATCCGCACCGCCGCGCAGCTCGCCGATGACTTCGGCGGCGGTGCCTGGTTCGTCGATCTGACGTCGGTCTCCGACGACGCACTCGTTGCCGGCGAGATCGCGTCGGTGTTGGGGATCAGCGCCGGACTCGGTCATGACTTCGTCGACACGATCGTGCAGCATCTCGTCGATCGCGAGATCCTCGTGGTGCTCGACAACTGCGAGCAGGTGCTCGACGGTGTCGTCGACGTGGCCTCCGCGCTGCTGCGCGGCGCGCCGGCGCTGCGGCTGATCGCGACGAGCCGCCAGCCGCTCGAGCTCTCCGGCGAGACGGTCCTGCGCATCGGTCCGCTCCCGGTCGAGGCGCACGACGCCGCCGAGCCCAGTGCGGCGGTGCGCCTGTTCGTCGACCGGGCGCGGGCGGCCTCACCGGATTTTCGCATCGACGAGCACAACGAGGCCGCGATCTACGAGCTGTGCGCCCGGCTCGAGGGAATCCCGCTCGCACTCGAGCTCGCGTCGGCCCGGGTGCGGCTCCTCCAGCCGGCCGAGCTCGTCGTGCGCCTCGACGATCGCTTCCAGCTGCTGCGCGGCACCCGCCGTGACCAGAGCGCCCGGCACCTCACGCTGCGCGCCGCGATCGACTGGAGCTACGACCTGCTGAGCGACGACGAACGGTCGTTCTTCGACCGGTTGTCGGTCTTCCGCGGCAGCTTCGAGCTCGTCGCCGCCGAGGTCATCGGGGCGGACCTCGACGGCGACGTCCTCGACGTCCTCGACCGGCTCGTCAGCCGGTCCTTCGTCGTCACGGACGCGCGCGCGACCCCGACGCGCTACCGGCTCCTCGAGACGCTGCGCGAATACGGCGCCGAGCAACTCGCCAAGTCCGACCGGCTCGACGAGATACAGCAACGACACGCCCGCTACTTCCTCGCGCGTGCCGACCTTCCGGGCGAGGACATCGACAACCTGCGCGCCGCGATCGGCTGGCAGATCGCCCACGAACCCGACGACGCGGCCCGCACGGTGCTCGGACGCTGGAACGACTACGCGCGCTCACGCCTGCTCGAGCTACAGCACTGGCTCGAGGCCGTCGTCGACCGGATCGACCCGAGCGACGACACGCTCGTCGCGCGGGTTCTCGAACGGCTGGGCGACGCCTGCTTCCAGAACGGCGTGCACATCGAGGACGCCATCACCTGGCTCGAGCGCGCCCTGGCGATCCGGGAGCACCGCGGCGAGGCCATTCGCGCGGCACGCGTCCACGTGCGGCTCGCACGGAACCTCTCGGGCTACCCCCAGCTCATGGACGTCGAGCGGGCGATGGATCATGCCGCGCGCGCCGAGGCGATACTCCGGCGGGCCGGCAACGACCGGGCACTCGCCGAGGTCCACCTCATGCAGGCGTCGACCGCGCTGTACGGGCGCCACAACCGCGAGGGGGTCAAGGCGGCGCGCGCCGCGATGGTGCTCGCCGAGGAGCAGGGAATCGAACCGATCCGGCTGCACGCGCTCGCGTCGCTCGGGGCTCATCTCGGCTACTGCGGTGACGTCGAGGAAGGGTTCTCGCTGCTCGAACAGGCCTGGGAGCATGCCGATCTCGCCCGCGAGCATTTCGCACAGTTCCTGGCCGCGTGGATGCGCGGCTTCGGCGCGCTCCTGCTCTGGGACCCGCCGGACGCGCTGGTGTGGTTCGAACGCGAACGCGCGCGCGCGGCCGCCGAGGAAGCACCTCTGCAGGCGCGCACGCTCGACTCGATGCTCGCGCTCGCGCACCTGCGTAGCGGTGACGCTCGAACGGCGCTCGCGATCCCGGCCGACGACGTGCTGAACGCGCCACAGCTCGTCCCGTTCACCGCGGCGGTGACGGGCGACTGGAACCGGGCGATCAGCCTGCTCACTGCCGGATCGGAGGCGGCCCGGCAGCGCGGCAACCGCAACGAATGGATGCAGCTCGTGGTCGTGCTCATGCAGACCCATGCGCGTCTCGGCAACCGTTCCACGGCACGCCACCTCGCCAACGACGCGCTCGACACCCTGCTCGACGATCGGGCGCCGTACTACGAGCTGCCGGTACGCGCGCTGCTGGCGCGCCTCGGTGAAGACGCGAGCGGTCACCTCGACGCGTGCGCCGAGATCTGTGCCGATCACGACTACCGCGGCCTTACGGGAGCGGTCGCGCTCGCGGCTGCGGAAAGTGCGGCTCGCGCCGGCGACGACGTCCAGGCGAACGCGGAGTTCGAGGCCGCGTGCGCGACGTTCGATGGGTACTCGTTGCGCATCGACGAGGCGGACGCCCTCGCGTCATGGTCGCGGGCGCTCGCCGCGGCGGGCGATTCGGCCGGCGCCGCGGATCGGGCCGCCCGGTGCGAGAGCGTGCTCGACGGCATCGACGCGCCGCGGTGGCGCCGGCTGCTCCTCGGAGCCATTGCATGAATCCGGTGATGCGGCGGGCGCGTTGGGTCTACGGACTCGGTGCTCTGTCGAACTTCGCCGTGACGCTCCCGGCGTTCTTCGCCTACCACTGGTACGTCGACCTGTTCACGACGACCCGGCCGAACTATCCGTTCCTCGTGTGGATCTGGTCGGGGATGGCGTTCCTCTGGGGCGTGAGCTTCGTCGAGATCGCGCTCGACCCGATCCGCGCCTACCCGCTCGTCAAGTACTCGTGGCTCGAGAAGAGCATCACGTCGGCGAGCGTCATCGTGGCCTTCGCGATCGGCGACGTGCCGGGCAAGTTTCTCGCAGGTGTCTGCCTGACGGATGTGATGTGGATCCCGCTGTTCATCTGGGTCCATGTCGGCCTCGCCGCGCTGCGGCGGGCACACGAGAGGAGTACCGATGGCACAACCGTCTGAGCCCCGTTCGCTGCGGTTCAAGGAGTGGATGAGCGGCCACGTCGTGTTCGACCATCTCGACGACCTGATCGTGGTCAACGACGACGGCACCGGGTGGGCGCGTCTCGCGCTCGAGATGAATATGCACATCTCCGACGTCGACGAGTTCTGGCGGGGCAACCACATCGGCGACTTGGGCGGCACCGTCGTCTGCGACGCGCTCGGGGGCCGACTGCCGATCCACGAGGGGCATTTCCAGCTGATGGTGCCCTCACCCGACGGGACCCACGACCACATGAACTATCTGATCCAGTTCGAGGACACCAAGGGCCGGCGCCTGACCCTGCACGGCTACAAGGAAGTTGCGCCGGGCGACTTCGGTCCCTGGGAGGAGACGACGACGACGTTGTGTCGCATCGAGCACGACTGGGTGACCGCGATCGACCGGTGGGATCCCGACGCGCCGGCGTCGGGCGTGCTCCGCATCCGGCTGTGGGACTTCATCCATCAGGAGTTCACCTTCCGCGCCTCCCCCGACGCGAGCATCGCGGTCCGGTTGCACACGCGTGCGACGTTCGCCGGAAAGTTCGTCGCGTCGTTGTGGCACTGGTATCGGCCCGGGCATCCCCGCCGGCGCCCCGGTCCCGCGGAGTGACCGATGCCGAAGCTGTCGTCGCACATCAGCGAGCTGCAGTCGCACTACGAGATCGTCGTGGTGGGTTCGGGATACGGAGGCGCGATCGCCGCGTCGCGCCTCGCCCGCGCCGGGCGCGACGTCTGCTTGCTCGAGCGCGGCCGCGAACGGTGGCCGGGCGAGTATCCCGACACGTCCTGGGAGGGCGTGCGCGACCTCCAGGTGCATCTCCCCGGCGGGCGGCACGGTGATCCCACCGCACTGTTCGACGTGCGTGTGGGCGATGTCAGCGCCGTCGTCGGATGCGGACTCGGCGGGACCTCGCTCATCAACGCGAACGTGTCGAAGGAGCCCGACCCGCGTCTCTGGAACGAGCGGTGCTGGCCGCCCGCCCTGGTGGCCGACCTCGACCACGGCTTGAAGGACGGCTACGCGCGGGCTCGCGCGATGCTCAGGCCGACACACTCGCCGGGCCATCCGACTCGCAAGCTCGCCGCCCTCCAAGCAGGTGCGGTTGGGGCGGGCCTGGGCGACGCGTACACGCGCGCCGACATCAATGTCGCGTTCACCGACGGCGTCAACGCGGCGGGTGTCTATCAACACTGTTGCACCCTGTGCGGCGACTGCGTCTCGGGGTGCAACGTCGGCGCCAAGACGACCACGCTGATGACCTACCTCCCCGACGCGTGGCACCACGGCGCGAAGATCTTCACCGAGGTCGCGGTTCGCTACCTCTCGCGCGACGGCGACGAATGGATCGTGCACTACGACTTGGTCGGCGTCGGCCGCGAACGATTCGGGGCCGGCGATTCGTTCGTGCGCGCCGACCGCGTGATCCTCGCGGCCGGCACCTACGGCTCCACCG
>DATMUX010000727.1:0-4935 GCA_035563695.1 Acidimicrobiia bacterium | reverse complement strand
GTACGAGCCCCCTCGGAGCTTCGGAACGAGACACTGCCGTGCTGGTCACGACTCCTCGCGGTCCCGTGGTCGATCCCACACCCAAAGTGTCGGCAGACCGAAGCGTACCCTGAGAGAAGATTGAACCAAAGGCGTAGGTCGGCCCGAGATTTCGGAAGTAGCCGTGTGCGCGGTACCGGTGTGCCTCGGTACCCGTGTGATGGACTCCCCACGTGTTGATGGTCGGGCTCACCGGGGGGATCGGCGCGGGCAAGTCGACGGTCGCCCAGTTGCTGGAGCAGCGGGGCGCCGTCGTCGTGGATGCCGACGCGATCGCCCGGGAGGTGGTCGAGCCGGGGACGCCCACGCTCGAGAAGCTCGTCGAGCGTTTCGGGTCCGACGTCCTGGCGGCCGACGGCTCGCTCGACCGGGCCGCGCTCGCCGCCAAGGCCTTCGTGTCGGACGACACGAAGCGGGACCTCGATGCGATCACGCACCCGGCGATCGGCGAGGAGTTCCTGCGGCGTGTCGCGGCCGCGCCACCGGACGGGGTCGTGATCCACGACGTCCCGCTGCTCGTCGAATCGACGCGGGGGTACGAGTACGCGGCCGTCATCGTGGTCGAGTCGCCCCTCGAGGTCCGGCTCGAACGCCTCGAGCAGCGGGGGGTGGATCGCGAGGACGCCCGGCGCCGCATCTCGATGCAGGCGACCGACGACGAGCGGCGCAAGGTCGCCACGTGGGTCGTCGACAATTCGGGCGACCTCGCGCACCTGGAGGCGCAGGTCGACGCGATCTGGCACGAGCTTCAGCAGCGCGCCGCGAAGGGGTAACTGCGCAGCGAGGGCGACAAAGAGTTGCGGCGAGCGCAGCGAAGCGGAGTGAGCTCGCCGGAGTGCCGAGCGTCGAGCGGCCGGGGTATCCCCGGCCGCAGCGAGGGCGACAAAGAGTTGTTGTCTCACGTCGCCGGTACGCTCGGAGTGTGCCGGACTTCGAGATCGTCACCGACCTCGCGCCCGCGGGTGATCAGCCCGAGGCGATCGACGCGCTCGCATCCGGTCTGGATCGTGGCGAGCGCTTCCAGACGCTTCTCGGCATCACCGGCTCGGGGAAGAGCTTCACGATCGCCAACGTGATCGCCCGGGCGCAGCGTCCGACGCTCGTGCTCGCGCCCAACAAATCGCTGGCCGCGCAGCTCGCCGCCGAGTTCCGCGAGCTGTTCCCGAAGAACCGCGTCGAGTACTTCGTCAGCTACTACGACTACTACCAGCCCGAGGCCTACATCCCGTCGACCGACACCTACATCGAGAAGGACAGCTCGATCAACGACGAGATCGACCGGCTGCGGCACTCGGCCACGAGCGCGTTGCTCACCCGGCGCGACGTCGTCATCGTCGCGTCGGTATCGGCGATCTACGGCCTTGGATCGCCCGAGCAGTACGGCAAGCAGCTGCTGATGCTCGGCCGCGGCGACCAGCGCGATCAGCGCGACATCCTGCGCCGGCTCGTCGAACTGCAGTACGAGCGCAACGACTTCGCTTTCGCGCGCAACAAATTCCGGGTGCGCGGCGACACCATCGAGGTGTTCCCGGCGTACGAGGAGAAAGCGGTACGCATCCAGCTCTTCGGCGACGACGTCGAGCGAATCTGCGCGGTCGATCCGCTCACCGGTGAGGTCGTCGAGGAGCTCGACAGTCTCGCCCTGTTCCCGGCCTCGCACTACGTCACCGACGAGGAACGGCTGGTCCAGGCGATCGACGGCATCGAAGCCGAGCTGAAGGAGCGACTCGCAGAGCTCGAGGCTCAGGGCAAGCTGCTCGAGGCGCAACGCTTGCGGATGCGCACCAACTACGACCTCGAGATGCTGCGCGAAGTCGGCTCGTGCGCCGGCGTCGAGAACTACTCGATGCACCTCGACGGCCGCCACCGCCACCAACCTCCGTACACCTTGCTCGACTACTTCCCCGACGACTGGCTCTGCGTGGTCGACGAGTCGCACGTCGCGATCCCGCAACTGCACGGCCAGTTCGAAGGTGACCGGTCACGCAAGGAGACGCTCGTGGCGCACGGGTTCCGGTTGCCTTCGGCGATGGACAACCGGCCGCTGCGGTTCGAGGAGTTCACCGAGCGGGTGAACCAGGTGTTGTTCATGTCGGCGACGCCGGGTTCGTACGAGCGCGAGGTGTCGTCGCAGATCGTCGAGCAGGTGGTACGGCCGACGGGTCTGATCGATCCCGAGATCGTGGTGAAGCCCACGAAGGGCCAGATCGACGATCTCGTCGCCGAGATCCGGGCGCGCACCGAGGTCGATGCCCGCGTGCTGGTCACGACGCTCACGAAGAAGATGGCCGAGGATCTCACCGACTACCTCCTCGAGCTCGGCATCCGTGTGCGCTACCTGCACTCCGAGGTCGACACGCTCGAACGCGTCGAGATCCTGCGCGCGCTGCGGCTCGGCGAGTTCGACGTGCTCGTCGGCATCAACCTGCTGCGCGAGGGCCTCGACCTGCCCGAAGTGTCGCTCGTCGCGATCCTCGATGCCGACAAGGAGGGCTTCCTGCGATCGTCGACGTCGCTGATCCAGACGATCGGGCGCGCCGCCCGCAACGTCGACGGTCAGGTGATCATGTACGCCGACCAGATGACCGACTCGATGCGGCACGCGATCAGCGAGACGATGCGCCGCCGCCAGAAGCAGCTCGCGTACAACGCCGAGCACGGCATCGACCCGCAGACGGTACGCAAGAAGGTCACCGACATCCTCGAGATGATCCGGATGCGCGAGGGCGACGACACCGCCGCGCCCCGCGGACGGGGCCGGGGTCGCGGTGCTCGTTCGCGCTCGGCCGCGGCCGAGCGGCTCGACCTCCCGCGCGACGAGCTCGCCCGGCTCATCCAGAACCTCACCGACGAGATGCAGGACGCCGCCCGCGACCTGCGGTTCGAGGAGGCGGCCCGGCTGCGGGACGAGATCCACGAGCTGAAGCAGGAGCTGCGCGAAGTCGGCTGAGCGGCACTCTCCCGAGATCCGGACAATTCGTGTAAATTGGTCGCGTGGGGGATCGGGCCGACGATGCGGGCCGGGCGGGCCGCGGGCAGCTCCGCACCGCCTTCGCGCTCGGCCTGCTCGCGATGGTCGTGCTCGGTCCGCTGGTCGCGCGTGACACGGCGCAGCCGGCATCTCGGTATGCACTGAGCTCCGCGCTCGTCGAGCGCCGCACCGTGAACCTCGACGACTACGGTCGCACGCTCGGCGTGGATCACGCCGTGTACGCGGGCCACCTGCGATCCGACAAGGCCCCGGGCCAGCCGTTGCTGGCGGCGCCGTTCGTCGTGCTCGGCCACCTGGCCGGCGTCGAGCCCGGCACACACCTGCGCGTCGCCGGCAACCTCGGCTTGTGGTGGACGACGTTCTGGTCGTGCACCGTGCCGTTCGCGGTGTTGCTCGGGCTGATGTTCCTGATGTGCGTGCGGCACGGTGTTCCGGCACGCGGCGCCATGTGCGCGACGATCGCCGTCGCCGGCTGCACGATCATGTTGCCGTTCGCGGTGAACCTCTACGGGCACCTGCTCGCCGCCGCGTTGGCTTTCGGCGCGTGGTACGTCCTCGACGGCACGCGGCCGGCCCCGCGCCGCCTCGTGCTCGGCGGACTGCTCGCGGCCGCCGCGGTGACGGTGGAATACGAGGCGGGCATCATCCTCGCCGTCGTCGCCGCCGACGTGCTCTGGCGCCAACGGGAACGGATCGGATGGTTCGTGCTCGGTACGGTCCCGCCGCTCGCCTTCCTCGCCCTGTATCAGTGGCGCGCGTTCGGAGCGCCCTGGCGCACGCCCGCGCACTACTACGCCGGTGTGATCGACGGCACGACGCACGGCGGCTACTCGGTGCCGGCCCTCGCCGATCTCGCCCGCGTGATCGCCGGCCGCCGCGGCCTGCTCGTGGGCGCGCCGGTCGTGATCGTTGCCCTGGCGGCGGCCGCGATGCTGCTCCGCACGAGCGCGGGGGCGCCGCGGCGCCACGCCCTTGCGGCCTGGGCCGTCGTGGTTCCCTACCTGCTGCTGTGCGCGGGCTGGTCGGGTTTCACGCTGCTCGAGGAGCCCGGCCCGCGGTACCTCGTTCCCGCGCTGCCCTTCGTGGTCGTTCCCCTCGCTGCAATGTGGTCACGCCCCGTCGTGCGTACCGGCGCGATCGTGGCCGCCGCCGCGGGCGCGCTCGTCTCGGTTCCCGCGACGTTCACGAACCTCCTGGTCGGCATCGACGAGAACGCGCTTCCGGCGCTGTGGCACCGGATGCGGACGGGCGCCTTCGTCGACACGACCTGGTCGCTCGGTTTCGGCCGCCTCGGGATCGTGCTGTACGCGCTGACCATCGGGGCCGGGGGATGCATCATCGCCACCCGAACGGGTGTTCGACGGGGTGCGCGCTTCCGGCTAGCCTGAGACCCGATGAACGACACGATCGTCGTCCGCGGAGCCCGCGAGCACAACCTCAAGAACGTCGATCTCGAGTTGCCGCGCGACAAGCTGATCGTGTTCACGGGGCTCTCCGGTTCGGGCAAGTCGTCGCTCGCGTTCGACACGATCTACGCCGAAGGGCAACGACGGTACGTCGAGTCGTTGTCCGCCTACGCGCGGCAGTTCCTCGGGCAGATGGACAAGCCCGACGTCGACTTCATCGAAGGCTTGTCACCGGCGATCTCGATCGACCAGAAGTCGGCGTCGCGCAACCCGCGCTCGACCGTCGGCACGATCACCGAGATCTACGACTACTTGCGGCTGTTGTACGCGCGGATCGGCGTACCGCACTGCCCGAACTGCGGGCGGGTGATCACCCGACAAACCCCGCAGCAGATCGTCGACCGTGTCCTGCAACTTCCCGAGGGCACGCGGTTCCAGGTGCTCGCTCCCGTCGTGCGCGGCCGGAAAGGTGAGTACCACGGGCTGCTCGACGAGCTC
>DATMUX010000726.1:0-2753 GCA_035563695.1 Acidimicrobiia bacterium | reverse complement strand
GATCGCGAGCACATTGGCGACGACATGGCCGTCGAGCGTGAACCCGCCGTTGAGGTCGACCATGCCCGAGTACGACCCCACGAGCTGGTTGTGCGCGAGCTTCGGGACGGTCGCGCTCCACGGATCGCTGGTCGTGTTGGGGTTGCCGACGAGCACGTCCCAGTTCCAACCCTGTTGGCGCGGCGTCCGGATCAGGTGATCGAGACTCGCAGCGAACGTCAATGCGCCGACGAGGGTCGCGACCGCGGCGATCGCGCCGACGAGGGCGCTGCCGACGGGCACCGCGGTGCGACCGCGGCCGCGGCGGAGCCCGAAACGCACGCCCATCACGGTGGTGATCGGTAACGCGGTGAGGGCGAGGAGTCGGCCGAGGCGCGGTTGGCGCGAAGGCGCGTCGCTCGGCCGGGTCTGGTCCAACGGTCCGCGGCTGACGACGATCGCGGGCACGACCGCGAGCGCGACCACCAAGATCCCGATGACGGCCAGACCGGCGGCAAGGACCGGCGCGTCGACGTCCACACCGGGGTGCAGTTCTGCTTGGCGGGCGAGCCCGAACGGCATCAGGGGTGACGCGACGATCGCGACCGCGACCGCGACGATGCTCGCGGCCGCGCCGACGAGCGCGGCGCGGCTCAGGACGACGACACGGATCTGGGCGTGACGGGCGCCGAGGCTCCGCAAGAGCGCGTACTCGTCGCGTTCGATCAGGATCTGGCGGGCGATCAGCTGGCCCGCGAGGACGAGCGTCACCAGCACGGCGAATGCGCCGAACAAGACCAGCGCGACGACTTCGACGTGCACCCCGCGCTGCGCGCTCGCAGCCGCGGCCTGCTCGCCGCTGCTGCCGCCATCGGCTTCGGACTGGACGAGCGCGTTGGGATCCGATTTCGACGCGGCGGTGCTGAACGCGCTCCAGTCGGACTGCCCGTGCCGGAGGCGCACGTAGTAGATGTTCGTGCCGAGCACGTCGTGGACCGGGATTCCCAAACTTGCCGCGTACCGCGCGACGAATCCCGGGCCGAGAAACATGTTCGACTGACCTTCGTAGTTCACGCCGGCGGCCTGCGCGAGCGGCAGGACCGCGTTCACGTCGGTCGGCAGGCGTCCGATACCCGCGATCCGTACGGTCAACACGGGCCCGTTCGGCGCCGGTCCGTGTGATTGCGCACCGACCAGGTTGCCGCAACCCTGCAACTGCGCCGCCGAGTACGTGTACAGCCGAACCTCGCTTCCTACGTGCACGTGCAGCATGTTCGCCGCCAACACGTTCACCCACACGTCCGACCCGCTCGTCGGATCAGGCACGCGCCCCGCGACGATCAAGGGACGGTCCAGCGTCCGATACCCCTGCGCGTCCGCGGTCGCGATGACGTTCAGGTTCGAGCTGGCGTCGAAGATCGGCCGAACCGACGCGAAGAGGAACATCTCCCGCTGGAACGACGCGACCTGCGGCAACCGGAGAACCCGGGCCTCGACCGGCAGCGGCGCCAGCGAGGTGGCGTTCGGGCCCGTGACGTGCTGCGGTGGACAGAACTGCCCGAACGCCACCGACCCGTCGTCCGGCCGGCTGTACGTCAACATCTGCGGAACCGCCGCATCAGTGCGCCGGGCACCGGCGAACGCCGTCAACGCGATACCCCCGCCGAACCCGACCAGCGCGGTCCACAGGACCCACGTCCGCCACCTCGCCCTCGCATCCTGGATCAACCAGAACCAGACGACGCTCACGCCACCTCTCCCGTCGAGGACCTCCCCTATTCACGCGCCTTATGGCGCACGCGCCCAGGGAGTGAACCCGAGTTCATCGGTAGTACTAGCCACCCCAACACTGTCAGCCCAGCACCGTCCCGTGCAGCTGCGCCACGGCCGCGGCGTCTTGATGCGCCGCGACCCGCGCTACGCCCTCCTCGCGGTGTTGGCCTCTGAGGTGACCGTAAGCGGAACTCGCCACACGACCCACCCACAGGAGGGCGTGAACCGAACGGTTCCCATGTCGACGCCCCGTTACGGCGCAAGAGTTGCGGCTCTACGTCCGGCCGTTCTCGCAGGCGGGTTCAGGTTGCATACGTGCGGGTATACGGGAAACGTCGACGTCCGGGAACTCGGCGAGGTGCCCGTCTTGGCGGGGCCCATGAGTCGTTGGGGTACCGAGCATTCCCGCCCTCAGTAAAAACGCCCGTCGATCACGAACCATGCAACAACGATGAGCCCGGCCACCATCGCGCCCATCACCATCCAGTCCTTCACATTCACAGGCCCCCGCCCTCTCGCTATCGGGACTGTTGTCCCCGCGTTGGCTCCTACAAACATCGAAAAAAACGGAGCGATCTGAATGTATCATCGCTTTATGACATCGTCGTCAATAGACCTCATCTATCCGGGTGGCCCACGAGGACTCAATAAGTCTCTCCAATCGCTTCGTGCCGCCGGATGACGTAACCAGGTACCCGACAAAGATGAGTCTTGGGGTTCTGAACGAGGTCACCAACGGACACGGGGACATGGTCGCCAGTCCGTCGAGTAGGCAGCCGATTGCCCTAGGGGCTCGCCGGCCTCGGCATCGCACTCTCCCCGGCGGGCGACCGATGCCGTCAAGCGTCGTGGATTCGGACCCGGATCCGCTTGTTGCCCTTGCTCTCGGTATCGACCGCAGAGAAGGGTGGGTTGTTCAAGCGCCGAACGGCAGTTCGGGCGCGTCAGATATCCAGGTTCATGCCGACTTCATCCAGAGATGGATCCGAACGCAGTGGTCG
>DATMUX010000725.1:0-2506 GCA_035563695.1 Acidimicrobiia bacterium | reverse complement strand
TCCGGGTCCTCGCCCTCGAGCAGATGCAGGCCCTCCCCTACGCCACGCAGCTGCTCGCGCGTCTCGGCGCCGAGGTCGTCAAGGTCGAGCATCCCGTGCACGGCGAGTCGGGCCGCGCGAGTACGCCGGTGATGATCGACCCGAACGGTCTCGAGGTCGGCGCCACGTACCTGCGCAACAACTTCGACAAACGCAGCGTGGGCATCGACTTGAAGGCATCCGAGGGTCGCGAGCTCTTCCTCCGGCTCATGCCCCGCTTCGACGTGATCGCCGAGAACTTCAAGCCGGGAACGATGGATCGCATGGGCCTCGGGTACGAGGCAATCGAGCGCGCGCACCCCGCCGCGATCTACGCGTCGATCTCCGGATTCGGTAATACGGCCGACACGCCGTATCGCGACTGGCCGGCGTACGCGTCGATCGTCGAAGCGATGTCGGGCATCTACGAGTACAAGAGCGGGCCGGATCAGCCGCCCGTCACGATCCCGGTCGGCGCGCTGGGCGACATCAGCTCCGCGCTCTTCGGCGTCGTCGGCATCCTCGCGGCATTACGTCACCGTGACAGAACCGGTTCCGGGCAGTACGTCGACATCGCGATGTACGACGCCATGATCGCGATGACCGATGTCGTCACGAACTTCTGGTCGATGGGAGTGCGCCCCCAACCCGGGAAGATGCTCGCGGTGATCTGCGAGGGTTTTCGCGCCGCCGACGGCTACGTCGTGATGCAGATCGTGCGGGAGCACCAGTTCGCCGCGCTCGCCGATCTCATCGGGCATCCCGAATGGAAGGACGATCCCCGCTTCGCCGAGCGGAGCGGCTGGGTCGCCGAGCTCGACACGGTCATCCGCCCCGCGGTCGAGGCGTGGACCGGCAGTCGCCCGAAGCTCGCCGCCGCCCGGGAGCTCACGGCCGCGGGCATCGTCGCCGGGCCGAGCAACTCCGCGGCCGACGTGATCGCCGACCCGCACGTCGCCGCGCGCCACATGCTGGTCGAGATGCCGCGCACCGACGGCGTCGCCGAGCCGGTGCTCGTCCCCGGCAACCCCGTGAAACTCTCGAAGATGGCCGAAGGTCCCGAGAGGCGTGTGCCGTGGGTCGGTGAGCACACCGAGGAGGTGCTGCGCGCCGAGCTCGGGCTGGGCGACGACGAGCTGGCCGCCCTGCGCGCCCGCGGCGTCATCACCTGAGCCGTCACCTGAGCCCGGCTCGACCACCCCACCCCACAGCCGCGACCTTGCGTGGCAAGACCACCGTGCAGGTGGCCAAGTCACGCAAGTTGGCAGAGGTTTCGTAACATCAGTAGTTATTCGTGCGGACGCAGCGGAGCCTTCGGTGGCGGAGCGAGGGAGCGATAGTTATGGACTTCGAGTTCTCGCCCGAGCAGCAGGCCTTCGCGGCCGAAGTCGAGAAGTTCCTCGACGAGCACGACGACCCCGAGATCTTCGACCTCACCCGGGAGAACATGGCCCAGATCGTCGACACGCCCGAGCGGCGCGCGTTCATGCGCGAGGTCGGTGAGCGCGGCTGGCTCGGGCTCACCTGGCCGAAGCAGTACGGTGGCTCCGAGGGCGAGGGCGTCTACGAGTTCCTGCTGAACGAGGCGCTCGCCGCGCGGGGCGGCCCGCAGATCGGCAAGGGCGTCGGCATCATCGGCAAGACGCTCATCGCGCAGGGCAACGACTTCCTGAAGGAGACGTTCCTGCCGATGATCCTGCGCAACGACGTGGAGTTCGCCGTCGGCTACAGCGAACCGAACGCCGGCTCCGATGCGGCGTCGATGCGCCTGAAGGCCGTGCGCGGCGAGCGCGACGGCAAGCAGGGCTGGATCCTGAACGGCCAGAAGACCTGGACGACCTCCGCGCACTTCGCCGAGTGGTACTGGCTGGGCACGCGCACGAACCCCGACGACAAGCACCGCGGCATCACGCTCATGCTGGTGCCGCTCGAACAGCCCGGCGTCACGATCCGCCCGATCTGGACGATGGGCGACGAGCGTACCAACGAGGTCTTCATCGAGGACGTGTTCGTGCCCGACGAGTACGTCGTCGGCGAGGTGAACCGCGGGTTCCAGTACATCTCGCAGGCGCTCGACCTCGAGCGCTTCACGTTGTTCACGTTCTCGCCCATCAAGCAGCGCCTCGACCTGTTGTGCGAGTACGTACGCAACGAGACGCGCGACGACAAGCCCCTGAAGGACGACCCGGTGATCCGCCGCGAGATCGCGCGCCTGGCCACGCAGGCGGAGGTCGCCCGCGTGCTCGGGTTGAAGGTGGTCGCCGAGTCGATGCGGGCCGAGAAGGTTGCCGGCGCGCCCCCGCCCACGGTCGAGGCGTCGGAGTACAAGCTCTACGCCACGGAGTTCTCGCGCCGGCTCGCGAGCGCCTCGATGGACATCGGCGCGCCCGGAACGCAGCTGCGCGTCAGAACCGGATCCGCGCCGATGGAAGGCCGGGCCGAATCGACGTACCGCTACACCGTCATCGACACGATCGGCGGCGGCACC
>DATMUX010000724.1:0-6772 GCA_035563695.1 Acidimicrobiia bacterium | reverse complement strand
CGAGGACACCGCCGACCACGAAGCCCGCACCATCGATCCCGAGCACTTCGGCGCGATGGTGCTGTACACGCACGACGCAGTCCCCGACGCCTTCGCCGGCATCATCCGTACCCGCAACCCGGACGCGAACGTCGACGACGTCGTCGCCCGCGGCTGGCCGGCGGTACGCGCGCTGTGCGAGCGCTACGTCGCGGGCGGGATCTCGAAGCTCGTACTCGTGCCGCTGTCCGAGCCGGCCGACTGGGACGACGAGCTCGCGGCCGGTGCCGCCGAAGTCCTGCAAATGCAGACGTAGTCTCACGATGCCGTGAGCAGAGCGCCGCAGGCGCGCAGCGAACTGGCGGGAGCGGGAGCGGCCGCGAGGCGGGTATCCCGCCGAGTAGCGAGCGCGACCCAGCAAGCAACCTCGAGGTCGTTAGACCTCGAGGAAGCGGCGGAGGCCGATCGCCGAACCCACCGTGCCGATCATGGCGCCGATGAAGAGCACCAGGATCCCGATGCCGATGGCGTCGGTGTCGGTGACCCGGAACGAGTTGACGATGCTGTTCGGGTGGCTCACGAAGTTCCCGATAACGACGCGCAGGAACCACACCGCGCCGAACGCGATGCCGGCGCCGATCACGCCCTGGACGAACCCCTCGGCCATGAACGGCACCCGGACGAACCAGTTCGACGCCCCGACGAGCTTCATCACCTCGATCTCGCGCCGGCGCGCGAACGTCGCGAGCCGGATCGTGTTCACGATCAGGAACAGCGACGAGGCGAGCAGCACGGTGGCGAGTATGACGAAGAAGATCCTGATGGCCCGGATGACGGTGAGCAGCCGCTTCACCTGCTGCTCCGCGGTGATCACCGTGTCGACACCGAGCTGATCCTTGTACGCGATACGGATCTGCTCGGTCTTCTCGGCCTTGACCGGAACGACGCGATAGGACTCCGGCAGGTTCTCGGGTGTGGTCGATTCGATCAGCGCGGGCTGGTTCGCGAAGTCCTTCTTGAACTCGTTCATGGCGGCGTTGTGGTCGAGGAACGTGATGCTCTTCACCATCGGGTCGGAGCGGAGCTCGTCCCCGATCGCCTTGACCTGTTGATCGCTCGCCGTGACCTTCATGAAGATCTCGAGGTCGACGCCGTGCTTCCAGCGCTCGGTTCCGTGATCGACCGTGGCGGACACGAGCAGGATCCCGCCGAACAGCACCAGCGAGATCGCGACCGTCATGATGCCGGCGATCGTCATCATCACGTTGCGCCGCAACGAGATGAAGGTTTCACGAACGAAGTACGTCAATCGCGCCATCAGGTACCGACTCCGTAGACACCGCGCGCCTGGTCGCGCACCAGCGATCCGTGATCGAGCTCGAGGACCCGGCGTCGCATCGCGTCGACGATGCGTTGGTCGTGCGTCGCCATGACGACGGTCGTGCCCGTACGGTTGATCCGGTCGAGGAGCCGCATGATGCCGACGGTGGTTGCCGGGTCGAGGTTGCCCGTCGGCTCGTCGGCGAGGAGGATCAACGGGCGGTTCACGAACGCCCGGGCGATCGACACGCGCTGCTGCTCACCGCCCGACAGCTCCGTCGGGAAGTTCTCGGCCTTCTTCGAAAGGCCCACCAGATCGAGGATCTGCGGAACCTGCGTGCGCACGATGTGCTTCGGACGGCCGATCACCTCGAGCGCGAACGCGACGTTCTCGTAGACGGTCTTGGTCGGCAGGAGCTTGAAATCCTGGAACACGCATCCGATGTTTCGCCGCAGCGAGGGGACCTTCCACGCGCCGAGCCGCCCGATGTCGCGTCCCGCGACGAGCACGCGCCCCGCCGTCGAGACCTCGTCGCGCAGGAGGAGCTTCAGGAACGTCGACTTCCCGGATCCCGAAGGCCCGACGAGGAAGACGAACTCGCCCTTCACGATCTCCAGGGAGAGATCCCGAAGCGCGACGACATCGCCCTTGTAGACCTTCGTGACGTCTTCGAAACGGATCATGACTCGAAACGCATCTGGGGGATGCCCTGTGAAGGGCCCGGCGAGGCTATCAGCCCGCCTTGATCGGCAGAGATCACGGCCGGTCGAGGTGTCGGTACGACCCGCGCTCCGCCCGCCTTCCCGACGAGTCGAATTATGACATATCGCGCCGCCGCCACTGCAGGTACGCCTCGATGAAGCCGTCGAGATCACCGTCGAGCACCGCTTGGACGTTGCCCGTCTCGTAGCGTGTTCGCTCGTCCTTCACGAGCTGATACGGCGCGAGCGTGTACGTGCGTATCTGGCTCCCGAACGCCACCTCGTGCTTCTCGCCGGACAGCGCTTCCATCTCCTTGCGCCGCTCCTCGCGCTGACGCTCGGCGAGGCGCGCCGCGAGGATCTGCATCGCCTTCGCACGGTTCTGGATCTGCGAACGCTCGTTCTGGCACGACACCACGACGCCGGTCGGCAGGTGCGTGATACGCACTGCCGAATCGGTGACGTTGACGTGCTGACCCCCGGCGCCCGACGAACGGTACGTGTCGATACGCAAATCGTTGGGATCGATCTCGGGCTCCTCGGCCTGCTGCAACGCGGGCACGCAATCGAACGAGGCGAACGCGGTCTGGCGCCGCGCGTTGGCATCGAACGGCGAGATGCGGATCAGGCGATGCACACCCCGCTCGCTCTGCAGCATGCCGTAGGCGTAGCGGCCCTTCACGATGAAGGTCGCCGACGTGATACCCGCCTCCTGGCCCTCTTGCACCTCGTCGAGCTCGACCTCGAAGCCCCTGGCCTGCGCCCAGCGCGAGACCATCCGCAACAGCATCTCGGTCCAGTCCTGCGCGTCGGTGCCGCCCGCGCCCGAGTGCACGTCGCAGATCGCGTCGCGCTCGTCGTGCTCGCCGCTGAACAGCGCGCGCAGCTCGAGCTTGTCGAGGTCGGCCTGCAGCCGCGCGATGCCGTCGGCGATCTCGGGCTCGACCGATTCGTCGTCCTCTTCGCGGGCGAGATCGAACAACGTCTCGATGTCGGATGAGCGACGGTCGAGATCGTCGACGAGTTGAACGTCGTCGCGCACGCTCGCCATCTCGGACGTGACCCGACGCGCCCGCTCGGCGTCGTCCCACAGGTCCGGTGCGCTCGCCTGCTGCTCCAGCTCGGCGAGGCGCGCGCGGGCGTCGTCGATCTTCAGGTAGGTGTGCGCGTCGCCTACCCGGCGCGAGAGATCAGCCAGCTCCTCGGAGAAGTCCCGCACGCGCAGTCATCTTCCGTGGCAGAGCTTGTACTTCTTGCCGCTGCCGCAGAAGCACGGATCGTTGCGCCCGGGTGTCTTCTCGACCCGGACCGGCTGCTGCTGCACCGGTTCGGACTGCACCGCGACGGCGCCCTCTGGACCTTGGTCCGGGCCGGCCAGGAGCTCGGGCTCGGCCGCTATGGCCGCCTCGATCGCGCCGGAGCCCTGCACCGGGTCGACCGGGGCGCTGTAGGAGACGTTGCGCAGCTCGGGCCGAGGCTCCTCGTCGACGACGACCTGCAGGTGGAACACGTAGCGCACGAAGTCGTCTTCGATCTGGCCCATCATGGCCTCGAACATGTCGAAACCCTCGCGCTGCCACTCGGACAACGGGTCGAGCTGGCCCATCCCGCGCAGGTTGATGCCCTCCTGCAGGTAGTCCATCTCGTAGAGGTGCTCACGCCAGTGCTGGTCGATGACCGAGAGCATCACGCGGCGCTCGATGTCGCGCAGCGTCTCGGCACCGATCTCCTCTTCCTTGTTGCGGTAGAGCTCCGTGGCGTCGGCCTCGAACAACTCCTCCAACGCCTCGCGCGAGAACAGATCGACGATCTGGTCCTTGGTGACCCGGGTCGGGAAGTAGGTGCGGGCCGCGTCGAGCAGTCCGGGGACGTCCCACTCCTCGTGGTAGTCGCCCTGGCAGTACTGGTCGACCAGACGGGCGATCGCCGACGTGATCGCCTCGGTGGCCTCGTCGCTCAGGTCTTCGCCGTCGAGGATCTGCTGGCGGCGCTTGTAGATCACCTTGCGCTGCTCGTTCATCACCTCGTCGTACTTCAACACGTTCTTGCGGATCTCGAAGTTGCGATCCTCGACGGTCCCCTGCGCACGCTCCACCGCGCGCGACACCATCTTCGACTCGAGCGGAACGTCGTCGGGGAACGACGCGCCCATGACCCGCGACATGACACCCGTCGCGAAGAGCCGCATCAGCTCGTCCTCGAGCGACAGGTAGAAGCGGCTCTCACCGGGATCGCCCTGGCGACCGGAACGACCGCGCAGCTGGTTGTCGATGCGGCGCGACTCGTGGCGTTCCGTGCCCAGCACGTACAGACCACCGAGGGCGCGCACCTTTTCGCCCTCCTCCTTGCACTCGTCCGAGAAGCGCGGCAGGAGCTCGGCATAGCGCGCCTCGTACTCGGGGGTGCCGACTTCGAGGCCCTCCTTCAGGCATTCCCGACGCGCCAGGCCTTCGGGGTTGCCGCCGAGCAGGATGTCGACGCCGCGTCCGGCCATGTTGGTGGCCACGGTGACCGAGTTGAGCTGACCGGCCTGCGTCACGATCAGGGCCTCGCGCTCGTGCTGCTTCGCGTTCAGGACCTCGTGCGCAACGCCCTTCTTCTGCAGCTCTCGCGAGAGGCGCTCCGACTTCTCGACCGAGATCGTGCCGACGAGGACGGGCTGGCCGGCTTCGTGCCGCTCGAGGATGTCGTCGACGGTCGCCGCGAACTTCGCGTCTTCGGTCTTGTAGATGTAGTCGGGATGGTCGCCACGGACCATCGGCCGGTTGGTCGGGATCGAAACCACGTGGAGGTCGTAGGTGTGTGCGAACTCGCCCGCCTCCGTCGACGCGGTGCCGGTCATCCCGCCGAGCTTCTCGTACATGCGGAAGTAGTTCTGCAGCGTGACGGTCGCGAGGGTCTGGTTCTCCTCTTTGATCTTGACGCCCTCTTTCGCCTCGACCGCCTGGTGCAGGCCCTCGCTCCATCGCCGGCCTTCGAGGATGCGGCCGGTGAACTCGTCGACGATCTTCACCTCTCCGTCGGTGACGATGTAGTCGACGTCGCGCTTGAAGAGCTCCTTGCCGCGCAGCGCCTGCTGGAGTTGATGCACGTAGTTCTGGTGGACGTTCTCGTAGAGGTTCTCGACCGACAGTGCCTGCTCGACCCGTGCGATCCCATCTTCGGTCGGGACGACGGTGCGCTTCGCCTCGTCGACCTCGTAGTCGCGATCTCGCTGCAGGCCGCGCGCGATGCGGGCGAATTGGTAGTAGAGCTCGGCCGCATCGGCGGCCCGGCCGGAGATGATGAGTGGCGTGCGGGCCTCGTCGATGAGAATCGAGTCGACCTCGTCGACGATCGCGAAATAATGCGGCGACCACGACTGGTTGCGGTGTCCGCGTTGCACCTGATCGTCGATCTGCACGACCATGTTGTCGCGCAGGTAGTCGAAGCCGAACTCGTTGTTCGTGCCGTAGGTGATGTCGCAGTCGTACTGCAGCCGCTTCTCGTCGGGCGTCGAGTCGTCGGGAATGACGACCCCGACGTTCAGGCCGAGGAACCGGTGCAGGCGACCCATCCATTCGGCGTCGCGCCGCGCGAGGTAGTCGTTGACGGTCACGAGGTGGACGCCGCGGCCCGCGAGCGCGTTGAGGTACGACGGCAGGGTCGCGACGAGCGTCTTGCCCTCACCGGTCTTCATCTCGGCGACCCAGCCGAGGTGGAGCGCGGCGCCGCCCATGATCTGCACGTCGAAGTGCCGCTGTCCGAGCACCCTCCGCCCGGCCTCCCGCACGACCGAGAAGGCCTCGGGCAACAGCTCGTCGAGCACATCGGCAACGAGCTCGTTGCCGTGGTCCAGGTTCTTGCCCTCGGCCCGCGCCCGGTCGACGCGTTCCTTGTACTCGACGGTCTTGCGCGCCAGAGCCTCGTCGCTCAGTCGCTCGATCTCGGGCTCGAAAGCGTTGACCTCGGGCACGATCGCCTGGACGGCCTTGAGGCGCTTTCCCTCGCCGGCGTGAAGGATCTTGTTGAACAGGCCCATGCGGCGGGCGAGTCTACCGGCGCCCCGGCCCCACCCTGCGCCGGGCCCGAGCGGCCTACGGCCGGGCGACCCGGCGCCTCAGGGTGCGTCGACCAGCTTCTCCCGGACCGCGTACATCGCTGCTTCCACGCGCGAACGCACCTGCAGCTTCTCCAGGATGTTGCGCACGTGGTTGCGCACGGTGTTCTGCGAGATCACGAGCTCCGCGGCGATGTCCTTGTTCGACATGCCCTTCGCGATGAGACGCAATACCTCGAGCTCACGATCGGTCAGGCTGCGCCCGTCGTGATCGGCCTCGATGCGGCGGGAGAGCACGTTGAATTCCGCCATGAGCTTCGCGGCCATCGGCGGCGAGACGACGGCGTTGCCCTGCGCCACCGTACGCAGCACCGACGCGATGTCGTCGACGGCAACGTCCTTCAAGAGGTAGCCGTTTGCACCCGCGCGGACCGAGGCGTACAGGTCGTCCTCGTCCTCGGACACGGTGAGCATCACGATCTTCGTCGCGGGCTGGCTCGCGCGGATCCGGCGGGTGGCTTCGATGCCCGACGCGCCGGGCATGCGGACGTCCATCAGGATGATGTCGGGCTGCAGCTCGGCCGCCTGCTCGATGGCGTCGAGCCCGTCGCCCGCCTCACCGACGACGTCGAGATCGGCTTCGCCCCGGAGGACCTCCAAGAGCGCGTGCCGGAAGAGCTCGTGGTCGTCGACCACGAGCACCCGTATCGCGCCATCGCTCTCCGCGCGGTC
>DATMUX010000723.1:0-5097 GCA_035563695.1 Acidimicrobiia bacterium | reverse complement strand
GCCGGCCGCCGGGCGCGAGCTTCGCGGCGGCCACGTCGACGAGGAGTAGCAACTCGCCGAGTGGCGCCCGTTCGACGAGACCGCGCAACACCAGCCCGCCGAGCGCGGCCGCACCCACGGCGTGGAGGTGCGCGGCACCGTCGTCGATACGCACCTCGAGGCCGCGCGCGAGCGCGGCATCGGCGATCGCGGCGCGCGGCTCCACGCCGTACGAGTCGACACCCGACGCGGCGACGGCCGACAGCAGCGCGCCGTCACCGCATTCGACGACGGCGACCCGGCCGGCACATCCCCGGAGGGACGCGACGACGGCCTCGGTCCAGGCCGCGTCGTCGCGCACCGCGGGCAGGCGGGAGCCGGCGCCCCGGGCCCGGGTCACGTCGGCCGTCACGTGTTCGAGCTCCACGACGCGCGCGCCGAGCAGGCGCAGCGCGGTGTTGATCGCGGTCGCGAGCGCGCTGATCTGTTGCGCGAGCCAGACGTGATACCAACCGATGACCTTGGCGATGGCCCGCTTGATCGCGCCGAGCACGGGGTGGCGCGACGCGACGGGAATGACGGGATCGACGATCACGAGGTCCTCGGCCCGTTCGAGCGCGGCCTCGAAGTCGTTGCTGACCTCGGGCGGCGCGAACTGGTCGAACAACCGGTCGAGCTCGCGCTCGAACCCCGGCGGATACTCGCCCGCGGCCCGGCGGGCTCGCACCTCCGCCTCGATCTCGGCAGCGAGCTCGTGGATGTCGACGCGGTCGTCGGTCAACCCGGATCCCCTGGCCCGGTACCTCGATGCCCGGCGCGATCGCGCCGAGGTCGGGTGCCGGTGGTCGATGACGAGGCCGGAGAGTATCGCCCCGCCGCCGGAACATGGGCACGGCGACGTCATACGCCGCGCGGCGCCCGTCATCTCGATGGCCGCCGCGCCGTCGGGCGCCGGCTACGGGCTGGTCGCTCGCGACGGCGGTGTGTTCAGCTTCGGCTTCGGCGACGCGCTCGCCGGGGCGTCGACGCCGCCGCTCGGCGGCTTCGCGTTCGCGATCGACCTCGTGGTGCGTCGGTAACACCGTGTGCGAGCTTCCGGGCCCCGCGTGGGCCCGGGGGTACATTGGCCATTCGTGGCCGACGAACCGCTCGACGCGCAGGAGAACCCCGTCGACATCACCGCGCTCCTGCAAACCTTGCGTGAGCGTGTCGACGCCCGGCGGGCTCAGGGCGTGTACCCGCCCGGCCTGGAGGCGGATCTCGACGAGCACTTCAGGCAACTGACGGGGGACCGCCCTCCGACGGCGTCGTTCGTCCTCGACGATCTCGACAAGGCGCTCGAGGAACTCGAACACTTCAGTTTCGGCCGCGAGCGCATCAGCAGCGAGAGCCGGATCCCGGGCGGCACGGCGTTGCACCGCACGATCGCCAAGAGTGTCGGTCGCCAGATCCAGGGTGTGCTCGAGCAGGCCCAGGACCAGTCGCAGAAGGTTGCGAAGGCGCTCGACCTCATGGCCCAGGTGACGGGTCTCCTGGTCGACTCCTTCGACAAGCGCATGCTCCAGCAACTCGACGATCTCCAATTGCGACTCGCCGAGCACGATCGCGAGCTCAACGCGCTGATCTTCCGCGTGGGCGACGTCGCGGCGCGGATGCCCGGCCTCGCCGTCGACACGTGGTACGAGCCCGCCGCGTTCACCGCGCACTTCCGCGGTGCGGCCGACGAGATGCACTCGCGCTACGCCGACCTCGCCGGCCGCCTCGAGGGGTGCGCACCCGTGCTCGACATCGGTTTCGGCCGGGGTGAGTTCCTCGAGCTCTTGAGCGACCTCGGCGTCGACGCGTGGGGCATCGAGATCGACCAGAGCCTCATCGACTCGGCGTTGTCGCGCGGTCTGCGCGCCGAGATGGGAACGGCGTTCGACTATCTGCGCGATCTCGAGGACGGCTCGTTGGGGGGCCTCGTGATGATCCAGGTGATCGAGCACCTGTCGCCGCAGCACGTCATCGACGTCGTCAAGCTGGCTGCCGAGAAGGTCAGGCCGGGCGGCCGGGTGATCATCGAGACGGTGAACCCGACGTCGTTGTACACCTATGCCCACGCGTTCTGGGTCGATCCCGACCACGTTCGGCCTGTGCACCCCACGTTCCTCGGTTTCTTGTTCGCGGCGGCCGGGTTCGCCGGCGTCGAGCGCGTCGACCGGTCACCCGTGCCCGACGGGGAGAGCCTCGAACCTCTTCCGGGCGACGACGAGCTGGTCAAGCGGATCAACGCGAATTTCGAGCGCATCAACGGCTTGTTGTTCGGTCCCCAGGACTACGCGATCGTCGCCACGCGGTGAGCGCGGCCATGGCATCCGCGCGCATCGAGCACAACTCGACCGGCATCCATCAGATCCTTGCGTCGGCGTCGCCCGGCGACGCGATCACCAACGTCGCGCTCGCGTTGCGCCGTACGCTTCGGGCTGCGGGTCCGTCCGAGATCTTCGCGTATCACGTGTCGCGCGAGCTCTCGGGAGAGGTGCTTCGAATCGCCGATTATCGGGTCCCGCACTCGCGCAACCTGCTGATCCTCCATGCGTCCATCGGGCAGCCGGAAGTCCACGAATTCGTCGTATCGCGACGGGAGCCCGTGGTGCTCGTGTACCACAACGTGACGCCGGCCCGGTTCTTCGAGCCCTACGACCTCGCATTCGCCGAGCTGCTCACGCTCGGCCGGCGCGAGGTCGAGCTGCTCCGACCACGCGTCGCGTGCGCGATCGCCGATTCGACCTTCAACGCGCGGGAGCTCGAGCGCATGGGATATCGCGACGTGCGCGTCATACCGCCGATCATGGACATCCGGAGGCTCACGTCCGTCGAACCCCGCGCCTCGACCATGCACCACCTTGCGGATTTCCAGGCTCCGCTCCTGCTCAGCGTCGCGCAGTTGCTGCCGCACAAGCGGCCGGACTTCCTCGTGAAGTCCATGCACATCGCCGCGACCTATCTCGGCATGAACGGGTTCATGCTGCTCGTCGGTCACCATCGCCTCGAGCGCTATGCGCGCGCGATCCGCGAGCAAGTGCGCGAGCTGCAGCTGACCGGTGTGCACGTCGTCGGCCCCGTCGACGACGCCGACCTCGTCGCGATGTTCCGGTCTTCGTCGGCCGTGGTCAGCGCGAGCGAGCACGAAGGCTTCTGCATCCCGCTGGTCGAGGCGATGGCGTTCGAGCGGCCGGTGCTCGCCCGCGACTGCGCGGCAACGCCGGAGACCGTGGGTGACGCCGCGCTGCTGCTTCCTCCCTACGCCGGGCCTTCGCTGTACGCGGAGGCGATGTGCGAGCTCCTCGCCAACACGACGTTGCAGCAGGATCTCGTCGAGCGCGGGCGCCGGCGCGTGGCCGAGCTCGAGCGTGCGACGCCCGAGGCGCACCTGCTGGAAGCACTGCTCGAGGTCGCGTGATGCGGCTGCTCTACGTCGTCATGCGTTACGGGGATACGGTCGCCGGTGGCGCCGAGCAGCACTGCCGCGAGATCGCACAACGGATGGTGGAGCGAGGTCACGACGTCGAGGTCGCCACCACCTGCGCCCAGTCGTACGTCGATTGGGAGAACTTCTACGATCCCGGCGTCGTCGTGATCGACGGTGTCGTCGTGCGGCGCTTTCCCGTCGCGCTGGCACGCGGAAACGAGCTGTTCAACAGCTTCAACCGGCGGGTGCTCCTCGGGCGTTGCGCGCGCCCGCTCCCGATGCAGCGCGAGTGGATGCGCATGCAGGGCCCGTACTCGCCCGAGCTGACGACCTGGCTCGGCCGGCATGCCCGGCGGTTCGACTGCGTCGTCTTCATCACGTACCTCTATTGGACGACGTGGGCGGGCTTGCGGGTCGTCACGGGCGTTGCGCCGGTCCTGTTGCACCCGACCGCGCACGAGGAGCCGCCGCTGCGCCTGTCGCTGTTCGACTCGGTGTTTCGCGCTCCCGACGCCTTCGCCTTTCTGAGTCCCGAGGAGCGCGATCTGGTTGCGCGCCGCTTCCCGGGCGCACCGCCCGGTGAGGTCGTCGGCGTCGGCGTCGAGATGCCCGACGTCACCGACGACTCCGCGTTCCGGCGCCGGTTCGCGCTCGGCGACGACCCGTACTTCCTCTACGTCGGCCGGGTCGATCCGGCCAAGGGCGCGGCCGAGCTCCTCGACTACTTCGTGGCGTTCAAGCGACGCAGTCCGAGTCGCGCCCGGCTCGTGTTCCTCGGGCAGGCGTTCATGGAGATCCCTGCCCGCGACGACATCGTCGTCACCGGATTCGTCGACACCGCGACGCGGGACTCGGCGCTCGCCGGCGCGGTGGCGCTCGTACAACCGTCGTACTTCGAGAGCTTCTCCATGGTGCTGACGGAGGCGTTCGCGCACCGGCGCCCCGGCCTCGTGCAAGGCCGTTGCGACGTACTACGAGGACACGCGCTGCGCAGCAATGCCGCCCTTCCCTACGTCGGCTTCGCCGAGTTCGAGTGCGCGATGCAGATGTTGCTCGAGGACACCGAGCGCGCCGACGCGATGGGCGCGGCCGGCCGGGCGTACGTCGAGCGCGAGTACGCGTGGGACACGGTGCTCGACCGCTACGAGCGGCTTCTCGAGCGAACGATCCGCAACTCCACGCACTCCGAGCACGTGCTCGGCGCGGGCGCCAATACAATCGGCTGATCATGGAGCGCGTTGTCGACGTTCTCGGTACGAAGGTCCGCCTGGTGGGCGACGACGGTGATTCGTGCATCGAGAACTTGCCCCCGGTCATCCACGAACCGGCGCTCGACTACGCCCAGCTCGCGCTCGACGAGCAGGCCGTGGTCGTCGATGCCGGCGCGAACCTCGGAGTGCTGACGCTCGGGTTCGCGTTCGTCGCCGCCCATGGCCGCGTCGTTGCGATCGAAGCGTCACCATCGACCTACCGCAACCTCGTGTTCAATGTGACGAATGCGAACCTCGCGAATGTCGAGACCATCAACCTCGCCGTCGACGAGGTATCGGGATCGCTCGAACTCTTCGACAACAGTTGGTTCTCGGCGGGAAGCTTCGTCAAGAAGGACGGACTCGGTGCCGCGCTCCACGAAGGATCCGTGACCGTTCCGGCCGAGCCGATCG
>DATMUX010000722.1:0-11826 GCA_035563695.1 Acidimicrobiia bacterium | reverse complement strand
TTGCACACCTCGATGTGGGGCGGGGAATCATCAAGGTCAACCCGCTCGCGCCGTGGACCGACGACGACATCGCGGCCTACAAGCGCGACCACGCGCTGCTCGAACACCCCCTCTCCGCGCAGGGGTATCCGTCGATCGGGTGCTGGCCGTGCACCCGGCCCGTCCGGCCCGGCGATGATCCCCGTTCGGGCCGGTGGTCCGGACGCGGCAAGATGGAGTGCGGCCTGCACGGCTGGTCGGACTCGTAGTCCACTCGGATCATTGCACGACGGGGAATCACTCGACACATGAACCGCTTGATCTCGCACCTCGACGCGCTCGAAGCCGAGTCGATCCACTTGTTGCGCGAGGTCGCGGCCGAGTTCGAGCGGCCCGTCCTGTTGTTCTCCGGCGGCAAGGACAGCGTGGTGATGCTGCACGTCGCCAAGAAGGCGTTCTGGCCGGCGAAGCTGCCATTCCCGGTCATGCACGTCGACACGGGCCACAACTTCCCCGAGGTGATCGAGTTTCGCGACTCGACCGTCGAGAGGCTCGGAGTCAACCTCGTGGTCGCGTCGGTGCAGGAGTCGATCGACAACGGGCGCGTCGTCGAGGAGACGGGTCCGCGCGCGTCACGGAATCGCCTGCAGACCACCACGCTGCTCGATGCCATCGAGGCAAACGGCTTCGACGCCGTCATGGGCGGCGCACGGCGCGACGAGGAGAAGGCGCGCGCGAAGGAGCGGTTCTTCTCCTTCCGCGACGAGTTCGGGCAGTGGGACCCGAAGAACCAACGCCCGGAGCTGTGGTCGCTCTACAACGGTCGTCACCGCAAGGGCGAGCACATCCGGGTGTTCCCGCTGTCGAACTGGACCGAGCTCGACATCTGGCAGTACATCGCCGACGAGGAGATCGAGCTCCCGTCGATCTACTTCGCGCATCGCCGCCGCGTTTTCCGGCGCGACGCGATGCTGATGGCCGTCACCGACTTCCTGCAGCCGGCGGACGGTGAAGACGTCTTCGAGGCGACGGTGCGGTACCGCACGGTGGGCGACGCGACATGCACTGCGGCGGTCGAGTCGATCGCGGTGTCGCTCGAGGAGGTCATCGCCGAGGTCGCGGCGTCGCGCATCACCGAGCGCGGCGCCACCCGCGCCGACGACAAGTTCTCCGAGGCGGCGATGGAGGACCGCAAGCGGGAGGGCTACTTCTGATGCCGCACGGTCGCACGGAGAGCCCGACCGCCGAGGACCGACCATGGTGATGGAGGACCGCAAGCGGGAGGGCTACTTCTGATGGAGCTGTTGCGGTTCGCGACCGCGGGCTCCGTCGACGACGGCAAGTCGACGCTGATCGGCCGTCTGCTCTACGACTCGAAGCAGATCTTCGAGGACACGCTCGAGGCGCTGGAGCACTCGACGAGGTTGCGCGGTGAGGAAGGTATGAACCTCGCGCTGCTCACCGACGGCTTGCGCGCCGAGCGCGAGCAGGGGATCACGATCGACGTCGCCTATCGCTACTTCGCGACCCCACGGCGGAAGTTCATCATTGCCGACACCCCAGGGCACGTGCAGTACACGCGCAACATGGTGACCGGCGCGTCGACCGCCGACCTGGCGCTGATCCTCGTCGACGCCCGCAAGGGCATCGTCGAGCAGTCGCGCCGGCACGCGTTCCTCGCGTCGCTGCTCGGTGTGCCGCACCTCGTGCTGTGCGTCAACAAGATGGATCTCGTCGACTACGACCAAGCGGTGTTCGAGCGGATCAAGGACGAGTTCCGCGAGTTCGCCGCGAAGCTGGCCGTGCACGACCTCGCGTTCGTGCCGATCTCGGCGCTGCACGGCGACAACGTCGTCGAGCGTTCGAGCAACACTCCGTGGTACGAAGGCACTTCGCTGCTGCACCATCTCGAAGAGGTCCACATCGCGTCCGATCGCAACCTCATCGACTGCCGGTTCCCGGTGCAGTACGTGATCCGTCCGCGCGACGATCGCTTCCACGACTACCGCGGCTACGCCGGCCAGGTCGCGAGCGGCACGTACAAGCTCGGCGACGACGTCGTGGTGTTGCCCACGGGTTTCACGTCGAAGATCGCAGCAATCGACACGGCCGACGGTCCGGTCGACGAGGCGACGCCGCCGATGTCGGTGACGATCCGGCTCGCCGACGATCTCGACGTGAGCCGCGGCGACATGATCTGCCGGCCGAACAACCAGCCGACCGTCGGCCAGGACGTCGATGCGATGCTCTGCTGGTTCAGCGAGCGCGTCGAGTTGCGGCGCGGCGCCAAGCTCGCGCTGAAGCACACGACGAAGTGGGTACGTGCGCTCGTGCAGGATGTGCACTACCGCCTCGACGTGAACACCCTGCACCGCGACGAGTCGGCCGGCTCGCTCGCGCTCAACGAGATCGGACGGGTGACGCTGCGCACGACCGCGCCTCTGTTCTTCGACGAGTACCGGCGCAACCGGGCGACCGGGTCGTTCGTCGTCGTCGACGAGGCGACGAACGACACGCTCGCCGCCGGCATGATCGTCTGAAAGATCCCGTGATCCTCCCAACTGTTGGGAGCGTGGCGGGCGCTATACGCCCATGATCCTCCCAACAGTTGGGGGAGAATGGGGCATGGTCCACGAGGTTGCGGCGGCGGGGTTCAACGACCCGAGCGACTACGAGGCGGCGCGACCCTCGTACCCGCCCGACGCCGTCGCGTGGCTGATCGAGCGCCTCGACATCACGCCGGGCCGCCGCGTCTGCGACCTCGCGGCCGGGACCGGCAAGCTCACCCGCCTGCTCGCGCCGGCCGGCGCCGAGCTCCTCGCGGTCGAGCCCGTGCCGGGGATGCGGGCAACGTTCCGCAGCCTGCTGCCCGGCATCCCCGTGCTCGCCGCAACCGCGGAGGCCTTGCCGTTCGTGGACGGATCGCTCGACACGATCACGGTCGCGCAGGCCTGGCACTGGTTCGACCACGACCGGGCGAGCGCCGAGGCCGCGCGCGTGCTGCGCCCCGGCGGCGCGCTCGGCCTCGTCTGGAACGCACGCGACCGGACCGAGCCGTGGGTCGACGCGGTGTGGTCGATCATGGACCGGGTCGAAAAGCATGCGCCGTGGCGCGACCATGAGCAGTGGCGCGACAGCGCCCTCGCGGCAATGCCCGGCTTCGAACCGCTGCGCGAGGCGGAGTTCCGCCACACCCAGACCCTGACCGCCGACGGCATGATCCAACGGATGGCCTCGGTGAGCCACGTCGCGGTCCTCCCCGACGGCGAGCGGGCGGCCGTACTCGACGAGGTCCGGACGGTCCTCGCCACCCACCCGGCGACCGCGGGACGCGAAGTGGTCGAGGTGCCCTACCGCGTCGACTGCTTCTTCACGCGGCGTGACTGAGGACACCCTCCCGGGGTGGATGTACCGCGCACCGTGACGGGGTGTGCCACCATGGTGGGCGGGGGAAGGCAACAGAGGAGGTGCAACGATGGCCGCCGCGGTGCAGTCGCCGCTCTGGCCGGCGTCCGTGTCGGGCCTGCCGCACGGCCGGCACATCGAGCTGGCCCGCCGCGGCACAACCTTCGTGCGCGAGGTCGCGGGCCCGCCCGGCGCCCCGACCATCCTGCTGCTGCACGGCTGGGTCGCGAGCGGTGCGCTCAACTGGTTCCAGGCCTTCGAGCCGCTGGCCGAGCACTTCACCGTGATCGCCCCCGATCTGCGGGGCCACGCCCGCGGGCTCCGCAGCCGCAGGATCTTCCGCCTGGCCGACTGCGCCGACGACTGCGCCGCGACCCTCGTCGAGATGGGGTCCGGCCCCGTGATCGCGGTCGGTTACTCGATGGGCGGCCCGGTCGCGCAGCTGCTGTGGCGCCGCCATCGCGATCTCGTCGCCGGGATGGTGCTCTGCGCGACCAGCGCAGGGTTCATGCCCCACCGGCTCGTCCGCCGCACCTACCAGACGACGATGCTCGCAGTCACCACGTTCGCGCGGGCCGCCGCGATGACGACCTCGTTCGTCCCTGCGTTCCCGTTCGTGAGCCTCGGCGACGGGAACCTGCCCGCGTGGGCCGCCGACGAGGTCCGCCGCCACGACTGGCGCATGATCATCGAAGCGGGCCACTCGATCAGCACGTACTACGCGCCGTGGATCCGCGACGTCGACGTGCCGTCGTCGATCGTCTGCACGACCGACGACCACGGCGTTCCGCCGTCGCTACAGCTCGCCGCCGCCGATGCGATCCGCAACGCTACCGTCCACCGCGTCGCCGACGGCCACCTCGCGTGCGCCGGCCCGCGGTTCGCGCAACCGCTCGTCACCGCCTGCCGCGACGTCGCCGCCCGCGTCCGCTGACGCGGCCGCGGCCGTCTCCTCCGCCCACCACACGGGCCGCTCGCGCCGGGCCCACGACTCGGGCACCCACCCGCGGATCATCGAGCGCAACGAGTCGGGGTCGCTCAGCGCGAACGCGATGTGCCCGACGATGACGGCGACGAGCGCCAGGAACGTCCAGTCGTGCACGAACGTCGCGCCGGTCCGCCAGCTGTCGCGAAACGAGTTCGGCCACCGCATGATGGAGCCCGTCATCAGCATCACGACGATGGCCGCGCCGACGAACACCGCGTTGAGCTTCTGCCCGGGGTTGAACTTCCCGAGCTGCACCGAAGCGCGCCGCCGCCGCGACCACCAGCGCCGGTCGTCACTCGACCAGCGGTTCAGCCGGCCGAGGTCGCGGCGCAACTCGCGCCCACCCGGGATCACCAAACCGATCAGCAACGGCACGGGCAGCAGCAGTCCCGCGTACACGTGGATCGTCTTCACCGCGTGCCGGTGCGCGACCCAGGTCGAAACCGGTCCGGCGTAGAGCGCTGCGCCGGTGAACACGAGCGTGAGGAACAGGGCTGCGTTGCACCAGTGCACCGCGCGTTCGACGCGGTCGAAACGATGGAACCGCGGTGCCTTCACGACGTCGGCTGGTCGTCGCGCCCGTTGCTGCGGCCGACCCACGCGTCGACGTCGTAGCCGTTTTGCTCCCAGTAGCCCGGATACACCTGATCGACGACCTCGATCGTGTCGAGCCACTTGCACGACTTGTAGCCGTACATGGGCGCGACATAGAGACGCGCCGGACCGCCGTGGTCGCTCGACAACTGCTTGCCCTCGAGCTCGTACGCGACCATCACATCGGGGCGTCGCGCCTGGTCGAGTGTCAGACTTTCGGTGTACTCACCGTCGAACGACGTGAACCGCAGCGCGGTCGCACCGGACTTGACGCCCGCGCGGTCGAGCAGATCGCGCAACAACACGCCCGTCCAGTGCACCGAGGGCACGCGCCACCCGGTGACGCACTGGAAGTCCTTCACCAGCTTCGTCGGCGGCAGCGCGCGCAACTGCTCGTAGGTGACCGTGTACGGGCGGTCGACGAGACCCTTGACCGAGAGCGTGTAGTCCTTGGTCGCGCGCGACGGAAAGCCGTCGGTGACCGTGTACAGCCGGAAGCGCCCGAGCGGCAGCAGCGCCGCCAGGCCCGTGCCGTCCTTGGCGACGAGCGACGCGGTGTGCTGTTCGAGGAAGTCCTGGATCTTGGCGCCGAACAGCACCCCGAGCGCACCCATCCCGACGAGTCCCAGGAAGACCCGCCGGCCGACCGGCGTGCCTGTATCCGTCACGAAATCAGGATACGGCGATCTCGTAGACGGGGAGGGCGCGCCCCGGGATCGACCCCGACTCGACCTCACCGATCCGCCGGGCGCCCATCCGCTCGTAGAAGCCCGCGGCGTGCGGATCGGCCTCGACGCGCAGGACGGACTGGCCGGCGCAGGCGTCGTCGAGCAGCGCCGCGCCCACGCCGCGCCCCATCGCGTCCGGTGCGACGAACAACCATTCGAGGTCGCCGTCGATCACGCCGGAGAAGCCCAGGAGCTCGCCGTCGACTGCGACGCGCACGCGCCCGCGCTCCAGGTCGTGCGGATGCACGGTGAGCTCCGCCCGGCACGCCTCCATGAACGCGCCGTCGTAGCCCCACGACGACTTCGACGCGAACGCCAGGGCGCTCAACGCGTCGCACTCGTCCGGTCGCGCGTCGCGCAGGATTATTCGGCGATCTCCTTGATGCGGGCGATGCGTTCGCCGGCGTGGTTCGCGTCGAGGCCCTGGATCTGCAACAGCTCCTCCCGCGTCGCTTCCGCGATCGCGGCCGCGTTCGCATCGGCGGCGGCGAGCCGGGCTTCGATGCCCTCGGCCATGATGCGTTCGGCCTCATCGACGAGGGCCGCGACCATCTCGGATTCGGGAACGACGCGCACGACCTGGCCCTTCACGAACAGGTGCCCCTTGCCCCGCCCGGCCGCGATTCCGAGATCGGCCTCGCGCGCCTCGCCCGGGCCGTTGACGACGCATCCCATCACCGCGACCTGCAGCGGGATGTTGCGGGACTCGAGCGCGGCCTGGGCATCGGATGCGACGCGGATCACGTCGACCTCGGCGCGCCCGCACGACGGGCACGCGATCAGGTCGAGGCCCTTGCGCTCGCGCAGTCCCATCGCTTCGAGCAGCGTGCGCCCCGCCTTCGCCTCCTCGACCGGATCGGCGGTGAGCGAGAAGCGGATCGTGTCGCCGATGCCCTCGGCGAGCAGCGCGCCGATCCCCGCCACGCCTTTGATCAAACCCTGGGGCAGCGGCCCCGCCTCGGTGACGCCCAGGTGCAACGGATGATCCGTCGTCTCCGACAACAAGCGGTAGGCATCGATCATCAACGGCACGCTCGACGCCTTCACGGAGATCTTCACGTCGTCGAAGTCGACCTCGCGGAACAGATCGAGCTCGTGCATGGCGGACGCGACCATCGCCTCGGCGGTGATGCCACCGTGGCGCTCGGCCATCGCCGGGTCGAGCGAGCCCGCGTTCACCCCGATGCGGATCGGGATGCCGCGTGCCTTCGCCTCCGCTGCGACGAGCTTGATGTGCTCGGCCTTGCGGATGTTGCCCGGGTTGAGACGCAACGCCTGCACGCCCGCTTCCATCGCGCCGAGCGCGAGCTTGTGCTGGAAATGGATGTCGGCGACGATCGGCACGGGCGAGCGGGGCACGATCTGCGCGAGGCCCTCCGCCGCCTCCTCCTCGTTGCAGGTGCAGCGCACGATGTCGCAGCCCGCGGCCGCGAGCGCGTAGATCTGGGCGAGCGTGCCCTCGACGTCGGCCGTCTTGGTGGTGGTCATCGACTGCACGGAAACGGGCGCGTCGCCGCCGACGGGAACGCGCCCGACCATCACCTGGCGGGTCTTGCGCCGCGGGGTCACGGCCCCAGGATACGGCAGGGTCAGAACGGGTTCGCGATCGGTCGGGTGATGTCGAGGAACAGGCTCGACAAGAAGATGAACCCGAAGATCGCGACGACCGCGGCGGTGATCGGCATCAGCTTGTTCACGTCGACCTGCACGCGCCTGCCCCGCGCCGCCGACGCGATCCGCTCGTAGCTCGCGATCGCGATGTGGCCGCCGTCGAAGGGCAGCAGCGGCAGCAGATTGAACAACCCGACGAAGATGTTGATCATGATGAGCAGGCCGACGGCGTCGACCCAGCCGGACCGGACCGCGTCGCTCGCGAGCTTGCCGAACCCGACCGGCGATACGAACCGGTTCTGCTGGTTCACGTTCTTGCCCGTGTCGCCCGCGAGGAGATGGAAGTAGTTCGCGATCCCCGAGGGCGAGAACATGCCGCCGATCGCCTTGATCGAGCTCCACGCGAAGTCGCCGACCTCGCGGGGCGCCCGGGCGATCGACGCGAGCACACCGGGGTGCGGCACCACGACCTGGGGCGCGATGCCGGCGACCACGCGCCCGTTCGACCCGGGATCGGTGCTCGCCTGGAGCGTGACGACGATATCGACGGGCGACGCGTCACCGCGGCGCACCGTGAACACCCTCGTCTCGCCGGGCTTCGCCGGGTTGCTCGGCGGGTTCACGAGGTTCGGCACCTGGCTCCAGCCGGTCACACGAGTGCCGTCGATCGCGAGCACCTGGTCGCCGGGCTGCAGCCCCGCGGCTTGGGCACCCTGAGTCACCTGGGCCAGCGTCGTCGTCGCCTTCTGGTTGCGGTAATCGCCCGCGAAGAAGATCACGACGAACATGAGCACCAACGCGATCAGGAAGTGCACCGCCGGGCCGGCCGCGGCGACGCCGACCTTCGCGCCCCAGCGCCTCGAGCGGTACGCGCGCGGCTCGTCCTCGGGCGCGACCTCTTCGACGTTCGTCATGCCGATGATCCGGCAGTAGCCGCCGAGCGGCACGGCCTTCACGCCGTACTCGGTCTCACCCTTGCGGAAGGACCACAGCCGCGGCCCGAAGCCCACGAAGAACTCCGTGACCTTCATGCCGGCGCGCTTGGCCGTCAGGAAGTGGCCGAGCTCGTGCAACATGATCATCACGAAGAACGCGAGGATCATCGCGACCAGCGCCGTCTGCGTCGGGTAGACGATCGCGTAGAGAACGAACAGCGCGAGCACGCCGACCGCGACGATCACCGCCTTGCGTACGCCGATGTCGGCAGTCTCGAACGGGTCGCTGACCCTCACGCCCTGCTCCTTCGCTCCACGATGATCGACGCCTGTTCGCGCGCGCGCCGATCGGCATCCAGAACGTCGGAGACCTCATCGGCGTTCCCGGTGCCCTGTTCCAGCGTTTCCTCCACGATTGTCGCAATCTCCTGCCACGCGATTCGATCGTCGAGGAAGGATTGCACGGCAACCTCATTGGAAGCTGAGAGCACGGCCGGGGCCGTCCCGCCGGCCCGCCCGGCCTCGTAGGCCAGGGCGAGGCACCGGAAGGTGGTGAGGTCGGGCACCTCGAAGTCGAGCCGGCCGAGCTGCGCCCAGTCGATCGCCCCGAACGCCTCGGGGAGGCGCTCGGGCGCGCCGAGCGCGAGCCCGATCGGCAGGCGCATGTCGGGCAGCGACAGCTGCGCGATCGTCGCACCGTCGCAGAACTCGACCATCGAGTGCACGATCGACTGCGGGTGCACCACGACGTCGATCCGGTCGAAACCGACTCCGAACAGCTCGTGGGCCTCGATGACCTCGAGGCCCTTGTTCATGAGCGTCGAGCTGTCGATCGTGATCTTGGCGCCCATGTTCCAGGTCGGGTGCGCGAGCGCGTCGGCCTTCGTGACGTGGCGCAGCTCGCCGGCCGTGCGCCCCCGGAACGGACCACCGCTCGCCGTGAGCACGATGCGCAGCACTTCCGTCGGCCGCCCGGCGCGCAGGCATTGCCACACGGCCGAGTGCTCGGAGTCGACGGGCACGATCTCGCCGCCCCCGGCGGCCCGGGCCTTGGCGACGACGGGCCCCGCCGCGATCAGGCTCTCCTTGTTCGCGAGCGCGAGCCGCTTTCCGGCGCGCAGCGCGGCGAGCGTGGCGGGAAGCCCGGCGAAGCCGACGACCGCGTTGAGCACGACGTCGGCGTCCGGGTGCGCGGCCAGCTCGGCGAGCGCGTCGGGATCGCCGGCGCAGGCGCGGGCCATACCTACCGGCACGTCGAAGTCGGCGGCTTGGCGGGCGAGCAGCTCGGTGTTGCGGCCCGCGGCGAGCGCGACGACGCGGTAGTCGGCCCGGTGGCGGGCGATCACGTCGAGCGCCTGCGTGCCGATCGAACCCGTCGATCCGAGGATCACGACACCGCGCGCCATGACCCAAGCCTAGGGTCCGCACGATGAGGGGCCCCACCCGGCCCGCCGCGGGGAGGTGCGGCGAATCAGCCGATCTTCAGGTACACCGCGAGGTAGTAGGCGACGGGCAGGCAGAACAACAGCGCGTCGAACCGGTCGAGCACGCCGCCGTGGCCGGGCAACAGGGTGCCGAAGTCCTTGAGACCGAGGTCGCGCTTGAGCATCGACTCGGACAGGTCGCCGAAGAGCGCGGCGAACCCGACGAACAGACCAAGCAGGAACCCGTGCCACGTCGACCATGGCGTGATGCGCCCGACGATGAGCGCGCCGAGCACGATCGATGCGAGGATCCCGGCGACGGTTCCCTCCACGCTCTTATTGGGCGAGACGTTCGGTGCGATGCGACTGCGCCCGAACTGCGACCCGAAGAAGAAGCCGAACACGTCGTAGGCGACCGCACAGATCACGACGCCGAGGATCAACCCGATGCCGTCGCGCGCGGTGAGCAACAGTCCGGCGAAACCACCGAGCCCGCCCACGTAGGCGAACGCGAGCACCGTGGTCGCGACCCCGAGCGCAGGACGGCCCGGCGTGACCCGCCACAGGAACCACAGCATCGAGAACACGACGACCAACGCGAGGTACACGGGATAGGCGCCGATGCCGTAGTGCTTCGCCGCGAGCGGCATCGAGGCGCTGGCGACGAGCACGACGAGCGTCGCCGGCCGCAGGCCCTTGGTACGCAGCGCGTTGCAGAACTCGACCGAGGCGAAACCGACGATGACGGCCGCGAGCAGCGCCGTCCACGTCCGCTGCTGGAAACAGACCAGCGCGACGATCACGATCGTCGCCGCGGTCATGATCGCCGTCGGCAGGTCGCGGGCCTGCGCCGGGCCGGGCGGCGCCAGCTCGGGCTCCGGCGCCCGGCGGGGTGGCGGCGCGACCGGACGCGCCCGCCGCACCTTGGGCGCGGGCGCGGGCGGCGTGGTGACCGGCTCCGGCTCCGGCTCGGCGGCCGGGGCCTCGCGGGAGGCCGCGGCCGCCGAAGCGGCTGCGGTGCCCGCGGTCTCGGCGGCAGCGCGGGCCGGGCGACGGCCCGGGCGCCGGCGGCGGCGCTCGGCGAACGCCTGCGCGAACTCGGCGTCCTCGTCGACGGGGCCGGCTTCCGACAGCGCGCCCAGCCGCTCGTGCTCGCCGCTCAAGTCCTCCGAGAAGTCGGCTTCCGCCCAGTCGGCGCCCTCCGCGCGAAAGCGCGGCTGGCTCCCGCTCAGCGTCGCCCAGGCATCGAGATCGTCGTCGACCTCCTCGCCCGAGTCGTCGTCGGCGAAGATCGCCGGGACCGCGCCGGTGGGAGGCTCGGTCCAGTGCGGGAGCGGCGGTACCTCGCCCGTCGCCGGCTCCGCCGGCTCGTCGCCGCCGGCCGCGCCGGAGCCACGTCCACTCGCGCCACCGGCGCCGGATGCCGAGCCCTCGGCCGACGCGCGCGGAGCACCGCCACCGGTCGCACCGGGCGCGACCGGTTCGCCGCCCGCGCCGAACCCGACCTGGCGCTTCGCCGCCTCGAGCCGGCGCACCGCTTCGAGCTCGCGCGCCTCGTCGGCGCGCTCGGCCGCGAGCTGCTCCTCGCCGGTCAGATCGACCATCGACGCCGGTTCGGCCGGTCGCGCGCCTGCCGGCTGTGCTTCATTACCGAGCGCGGCCTGAGCTTCCTCCGCGCCGATGATGCGTACCCCTTCAGCGGGTGTCGCCACACGGTCCGACTGGTTGCGATTCCTCACATCGTCCACCTTCCGAGCGCGGTCACCCTAGGGGCTCGGAGTCGCTCGTTCCACACACGTGCGGCGAGCAGCCCATTCGTCGAGCCGCGGCCCCGATCGGGCCGCCGGACCGGGTATCTCAACTCTGGAGCAGCTCTTGTTCCTTGTGCTCGAGCATCGTGTCGATCTCGGCGACGACGTCGTGCGTGAGCTTGTCCAACTCCTTCTCCACGCGATTCAGCTCGTCGTCGGAGATCTCGCCGTCCTTGGCCGCGTGCTCGAGCTCCTGGCGGATGTGGCGCCGTACGTTGCGCACCGCGACCCGCCCGTCCTCGGCCATCTTCTTGGCGACCTTCACGAGCTCCTTGCGGCGCTCCCCGGTGAGTTCCGGGAACGTCAGGCGGATCACCGTGCCGTCGTTGCTCGGATTCACACCCAGATCGC
>DATMUX010000721.1:0-2071 GCA_035563695.1 Acidimicrobiia bacterium | reverse complement strand
ATCGCACTCGTGTTTCGTTACGGCGCGCTGCCCCTGAAGCTGCAGTTCGTCTCGGTCGCACCCTCGCGCTGACACTGAGACGGGGTTCGCCCGGACGAGCCCGGGCAATCCGCCCCACGAGGCCGCCCGCGCTGGCGTACTACGTCCAGGTGAGGCGTTCGGTGGCGGATTCCGGAGGTGTTCCGGCGCGCGGGGAGTGGTAAGGGGCTACAGTCCGCTGGTCATCCTGCTGTCGGAACGAGTATTCGGGGGGTGAAGAGGTTGAGCGTGTTGGCCTCGGAGTTCGGGACGGGCCAGGTCTTCTGGTCGATGCTCTGGTTCTTCTTGTTCTTCATCTGGATCTGGTTGCTCATCGTCGTGTTCTCGGACATCTTCCGCAGCCACGACATGGGCGGCTTCGCGAAGACCCTGTGGGTGCTGTTCGTCATCATCATGCCGTACCTCGGCGTCTTCGTGTACCTGATCGCGCGCGGCGGCAAGATGCACGAGCACGCGGTCCAGGACGCGCAGGCACAGGACGCGGCGATGCGTCAGTACATCCAGCAGACGGTCGCGACGTCGTCGAGCCCGGCCGACGAGATCGCCAAGCTCGCCGACTTGAAGGCGAAGGGCGTGATCGACGACGCCGAGTACCAACAGCTCAAGGCCAAGGCGACCGGAGCCTGAACGCATCGGTGGGCGTCCAATGGACGCCCACCGACATCAGCGGTCGCTCGTCGACCAATGGTCAGAGCCGGCGCGCCGCGCGCCGCCGCCGGCCCGTGGCCGCGAGTCCCGCGCCGAGCAACAGGAGCGCGGTCCCGGCCGGCCAGAGCGCCTGCGTCTCTGCACCGGTGCGCGGCAGCGCCGAAGGCGGCGTGGGCGACGCGAACGCGATGATCGCGTCGGCGTGTTCGGACGCCCCGAGGTCGTTCGCGCCGGTGATCTTGCACTCCGTCGTCGTACAGTCGATCTGCTGACTGTTCACCCCGGCCGTGGTGATCGTCGCATGGACGACGAAGGACGTGTCGAATGCGCCGGTCGCGTCGGACTGCACCGAGATCAGGGTGCTCGTGTCGCACTCCGACAACGCGAACGTCGCGGCCGGGCACTGCGCGATGTCGGTCTTGGCGTTGGGCGTGAACCCGGCGCCGTGTACCTGCACGGTCTCGCCGTCGTGCAGATCGGTGGACGGCTGCACCGTGATGGTCGGGCCGGCCGGAGGCACGGCCGGGTCGAACGAGAGCGGTTGCACGAGCGTCGGCTGGTTCGCCTGTGACGCGATGATGCCGCACGTCGCGGGCGCGGTCGCGCAGTCGATGATCGCCGTGGTCTCGTTGATGTCGCGGCGCACGTACATCGGTGTGCTGAACGAGCCCGACGCGTCGGTTTTCACGTCGAGGCGCGTCGCGCCGTAACAGACGCCGCCGCTCAGGCCGTTGAGCAGCTTGCACTGCGAGAGCGACACGATGAGGTTCGGCGTGTAGTGCTGCCCGCTGACCGTGACGGTCTGCAGATCGTGCAAGGCGGTGTCGGGCGCAACCGTGAACGACGGTTTGACCGGGGGGACCGTCGTCGTCGTGGTGGTGGTCGCGGCGAACGCGGGAATGGCACCGAGTCCGACGCCGGTGAGCCCGGCCCCCGTGAGCCCAGCCCCCGTGAACAGGGCGAGGACGACGGCGGGTACGAGACGGGCACGGCGGGGGCGGGAAGCACGCATGACGCCATTTCATTCCTCGCGGGAGACGAACGCCAAGGGTATTTGGGCCTCTGCCCACGATCCCGGACGCGCGGTCGAACGCAACCGGTGACGTGGCGTACGCTCGGCAGGCACAGCACGCCGAGCGCGGGGGACATCATGCAGACGCTCGAACCGGGCCGGGCCCAAGTGCCCGCCGACCTTCCGTCGCCGGCGGCGGAGCCATCCCGCCGCGCGGGCCGGACCGCGGGGTTCGCCGCCGGGGTCGTGGCCCTGGTGGTCCTCGCGGCCGCCGTCGCCTACGGAGTGGGCGCGTCGGGCAACCACACCACCACCGTGGTGAAGACCGTGTCCGAACCCGCCCGGCCCGCGGCCGCGGCCGCCAAGTCCGGG
>DATMUX010000720.1:0-2579 GCA_035563695.1 Acidimicrobiia bacterium | reverse complement strand
TGATGTTCGGGCGGGTACGCAGCGGTCATATCGAGTGGAGCTCGATGATGGCATCGTGCTCCTCGATGCGCAGAACCGGAACCGATCCCTTGGGATCGACCCGCCCGAGCTCGTTGCGCTTGAACGCGTGGCCCGCGCCGTCGAAGCCCCACCCGTGCCCGGCGCACACGAGCTCGTCACCGACCACGTAGCCCTCGGCGAGATCGTGGTCGAGATGGGGGCAGATACGGGGCGCGCTGCGTACACGCCCGTCGTCACCGCGCCACACGACGAAGCCGGCGCCGTCGACGTCGACCGCGCGCACCTCGCCGGCACCCACTGCCTTCGCGGGCAGGCGCACGTCAGTTGCTCGCCGGGTCGTCGGGGTAACTGGCGAAGACCGAGAGGTGGCCGCGCTGGCGGCGCAGCACCAATCGCCAGAGCCGCTCGGGCGTGGCGGAGAACGGATCGCCCCGGTCGAGGTCGACGACGAACCACGCGCCGGCATCGAGCTCGCGCTCGAGCTGATCGGGGGCCCAGCCCGCGTACCCCACGAACACGCGCATGGCCGCGAGCGGCGCGCCGAGGTCGAGCGGGTCGCGGGCGAGGTCGACGGTGCCGAGGTCGCCGACCACCTCGACGAAGCCCTCGGCGCGGGCGATCTCGGCGCGCGCGAGCGCGATGACGGCGTCCGGGGCGACGGGGCCGCCGGTGAACACGACCGCGGGATCCGACGCGAGTACGCGCCATTCCGGCAGCACGTCGTCGAGGTCGGTGTCGCTCGGCCGGTTGAGCACCAGGCCCAACGCGCCCTCGTCGCCGTGCTCGAGCAACAACACGACGGTGCGGTCGAAGTTCGGGTCGACGAGAGGGGGTGCCGCGACGAGCAACCGCCCGCGCAGCGTTGGCCGGTCCACGCACGCGATCTTCGCAGGTTCGCGGTCGCGTCCGTCGCCGTAGGCTCGTGGTCCGTCGCCGTAGGCTCGTGTTATGGCCGCGACGTCCGATCTGCTCGCCGCGTTGCGCGGCGCGGTGGGCGCAACGTTCGTGGTAACCGATCCCGATCTCCAGAGCGCGCACGTCGTCGACTGGACCGGTCGCTTCCGCGGTGCGACACCGGCAGTCGTACGGCCCGGGAATGTCGATGAGGTCGCGGCCGTGCTGCGCTGCTGCACGGACGCGGGTGCGGCAGTGGTGCCCCAGGGTGGCAACACGGGGCTCGTCGGCGGTTCGATTCCCGGGAGCGGCGAGATCGTCGTCGATCTCCGCCGGCTCGACGCGCTCGGTTCGGTCGACGGGCGCGCCGGCCAGGTCACCGCGGGCGCGGGTGTCACGATCGCGCGCCTGCACGAGCACGCGCGCGCTGCGGGCTGGCGCTACGGCGTCGATCTGGGCGCGCGCGACCGCGCCACCGTCGGCGGCACCGTCGCGACCAACGCGGGCGGGATCCACGTATTGCGGTACGGGCCCACGCGGCGCCAGCTCGTCGGGGTCGAGGCGGTGCTCGCCGGCGGTCACGTCATCCGGCGGCTCGACGGGCTCGAGAAGGACAACACCGGCTACGACCTGACCGATCTGTTCTGCGGGAGCGAGGGGACGCTCGCGGTCGTCACCGCCGCTCGCGTGCGGCTGCATCCGCGCCCCGCGCACACGGTCGTGGCGTTGTGTGCGTTCGACGGCGTCGACACCGCGCTCGACGCGTCGGGCACGCTGCGGCGCGAGCTCGACTGTGCGAGCGCGATCGAGCTGTTCTTCCAGGACGGCCTCGACCTCGTGTGTGATCGTCTCGGGCTCGCGCGCCCGTTCGCCGCGCGCCACGAGGCCTTCGTGCTCGTCGAGGCCGAGGCCCACGCCGATCCCACCGACGCGCTCGCGCGAGCCGTCGAACGGTGCGCCGGGGTCGCCGACGTCGCGGTCGCCACCGATCCCGGCGCGGCACGCGCGCTGTGGCGTTATCGCGAGGGGCATCCCGAGGCGATCAACCTCCTGGGCGCGCCGCACAAGCTCGACGTCGCGTTGCCGGCTGATCACTTGGCGGAGTTCGTCGCGGTCGTGCGCGCTCGCGTCGCGGCGATCGTTCCCGACGCGGCGGTGTGGCTGTTCGGGCATGCTGCCGACGGCAACGTGCACGTCAACGTGACCGGTGTCGAGCCCGACGACGAGCGCATCGGCGCCGCGGTCCTCGAGCTCGTCGCGGCGCTGCACGGTTCGATCAGCGCGGAGCACGGCATCGGGAGAGCCAAACGCCGGTACCTCCACCTCGTGCGCAGCCCGACGGAGATCGCGACCTATCGCGCGATCAAACAGGTGCTCGATCCCGCGGGGATCTTGAACCCTCACGTCCTGCTGCCCGACGACGCGCCGGCCGCGGGATCGACCGATCCGGGAAGCGAACGTTCCGGGCACTTCGCTTGACAACGTCCCGAAAGCGGCAAGACTGGGGCCGTTCTGTCACCCCGGCCCGTGGCGCCCCGCGCCGGAGTGGCTGGCTCGGGTCGTCGGCCGGACGGACCGCCCGCCGTCGCCCGGCGACCCGAGCGCTCCTGTTGCGTGTGTTGCAACTGTCCGCACCGCGAGTCCGGCGGAAGGCGGTCGCGCCG
>DATMUX010000719.1:0-6223 GCA_035563695.1 Acidimicrobiia bacterium | reverse complement strand
CCCCGGCGCCGGTCGGGCCATTCCTCGCCGACGCGAGCAATCCCACGAAGAAGGACACGCACTGGCACGCCGCACTCGGCGTGTACGACTGCGATCACTGGATGGGTGACACCCCCGGCAGCGGTATCTGGCAGTGGAAGTACGCGACCCCGAGCGGCACGCCGGCCCGCGCGAGCGACACGTCCCAGTACGCCGGGCTCCACAGCCACGACGACGGTGTGATCCACATGGAGCCCGCGTCGTCCGAGGAGGCGGGCCGCAACGCCACTGTCGGGCGCTACTTCGACTTCGGCGGCTGGAAGATCTCCGCGACCAGCTTCGACTTCCTGGGCACGAAGCGCACCAACGGCGACAAGTGCGGCACCGTGCCGGGTACCTTGCAATGGGCGCTTGCGAAGTGGGACGGCACGAACAACACGCAGAAGTACACGCTCGAGAAGGGCAATCCCGGCGATTACAAGCTCTACAACGGCGATATCGTGCTGATCGGGTTCATGCCGCAAGGGAAGTCGATCACCGGCCTCGGCAACCCGCCGTCGGTGAAGAACCTCGAGAACGCGCTGAACGTCGAGACCAAGCCGGGATCGACGATGCCGACGATTCCCGCGAACACGACACCGTCAACTTCGGTCGCGCCACCGACGACCCGGGCGGGCACGACGGCAACGTCCAAACCGTGAAAGCGGTGGTGCTGGTCGGCGGTGAGGGAACGCGGTTGCGGCCGCTGACGTTCACCACGCCCAAGCCGCTGTTGCCCATCGCGAACCAACCCCATCTCGAACGCCAGCTCGGTTGGCTCGCGTCGCACGGCGTCGACGAGGTCGTGCTGTCGATGGGGTACCTGCCCGACGCCTTTCACCGTCACTTCGCGCACGATCGATTCGGTCACGACGTCTACGGGGAAATCACCTTGCGCTACGCCGTCGAGGACGAGCCGCTCGGAACCGCAGGCGCGATCCGTTTCGCGGCCGAAGGGATCGAGGAGCGCGTGATCGTCTGCAACGGCGACGTGCTCACGGAGCTCGACCTCGGCGCGATGGTGCGCTCGCACGACCAGCGCGGCGCGGAGGCAACGATTTCGTTGACCCAGGTCGAGGACCCGAGCGCGTTCGGGGTCGTGCCCACCCAGGCCGACGGGCAGGTCATCGCGTTCGTCGAGAAGCCGGCGCCGGGCAAGGCACCGAGCAACTGGATCAACGCCGGCACGTACGTGCTCGAGCCGTCCTTCTTCGATCGCATCCCGCCCCGACTCAACGTGTCGGTCGAGCGCGAGACGTTTCCGCGCATGCTCGCCGAACCCCGTCTGCTCTACGGCTATCAGAGTGACGCCTACTGGCTCGACATCGGGACGCCGGAGAAGTACCTCCAGGCACACGTGGACGTGCTCGCCGGTCGCGCCGGCCGTCCTCCGGCCCCGGGTGCGCGTGAGATCGCCGACGGCGTGTGGGTACAGGGGGCTCCGGCGATCGCAGGGGATGCCCGGCTCGTTTCGCCCGTGCTCGTCGGCGACGGCGCGCGGATCGAGTCCGGCGTGCGGGCCCGTGCATCGGTCATCGGCGCCGGGGCGGTGGTCGAGACGGGCGCCGACCTCGACGGCGCGGTGTTGCACGACGGGTCGTGCGTGTCGCACGGCAGCATCGTGCGCAATTCGATCGTCGGTCGCGACTCGGTGTTGAAGCCGGATGTGACGCTCGCGGCGGAGACCATCGTCGGCGCGGGGGTCACCGTTTCCTCGGGCATGCGCATCTCCGGTGGGCGCATACCGGCCGAGCGCGACTAGCTTCCCGCCTCGTGGGCATGCAGGCGTTGGTGACCGGCGGGGCCGGCTTCATCGGGTCGACCCTCGTCGACCGGTTGCTCGCCGAAGGTTGGCGGGTCGACGTGGTCGACGACCTCTCGGCCGGCTCGCTCGGCAACCTCGCGTCGGCGCGTGCGCTCCCGGACCGAAGGTTCTCGTTCCATCGCCTCGACATCGTGTCGCCGGCCGTCGTCGACCTGATCACACATCGCCGGCCCGACGTGATCTTCCACCTCGCCGCGCAGATGGATGTTCGGGTGTCGGTCGCTCGTCCCGTGTTCGACGCAACAGTGAACGTCCTCGGGTCGCTGAACGTCGTCGAGGGCGCGATTGCCGCGGGCGTCAGCAAGGTCGTGTTCGCCGGTTCGGGCGGAACGCTGTACGGCGTCCCCGACGAGTACCCCACGAAGGAGAGCGCGCCCCAGCACCCGGAGTCGCCGTACGGTGTCGCCAAGAAGGCGGTCGGGGAGTACCTGCACTACTACCGCCAACAGCGCGGCCTCGAGTACACGGTGCTGGCCCTTGCGAACGTCTACGGGCCGCGCCAGGACCCTCACGGCGAGGCCGGCGTCGTCGCGATCTTCTCGAACAAGCTGCTCGATCGTGACCGTCCGACGATCTTCGGCGACGGGTCGCAGACGCGCGATTTTGTGTACGTCGACGATGTCGTCGACGCCTTCGTGCGCGCGGTCGACAAAGGTGGCGGGCTCACGATCAACATCGGGACGGCCGTCGAGACGAGCGTGCAACAGCTGTACGACGTCATGGCGAAGCTCACGGGGTTTCGTGAGACCGCGCAGTACGCACCGTCGCGCACCGGTGAGCTCCAGCGCAGCGCGATCGATTGGAGCCGGGCCGAGCTGCAGCTCGGCTGGAAGCCGTTCACGTCGATCGAGGAGGGTCTCGCGCGCACGCTCGAGCACTTCAAGGGTCAGCGCGCCGCCGGCGGCCGCTGAACCCCCCCTTCCGCAAACTTGCGTGGCACAACCACCGCCGGGGTGGTTTGCTCACGCACGTGTGAGCGTCAGACGAAGTGGCGGAGCTCGTCGAGAGGGACGGGCGGTCGCACCCGGCCGGCGTAGCTCGGATCTGCACGCCCCACCACCACGAGCGCGTGAGGCAGCCACTCGTCGGGGAGTGCGAGCGCGTCGCGCGCCGCCTCGGGGCAGAAGATCGGTGCTGCAACCCAACACGACGCGAGCCCGCGCGCCGCGGCCGCGAGCATGAGATTCTCGACGGCCGCGCCCAGCGACAGCAACGCCATGCCCCACTCGGCCCGCCGGCGGTGCTCGTCCGGGTAGCGATCGAGCCCGCTCCAGGTGAGACAGCCGAGCACCAGCGCGGGCGCGGAGGTCAACTTGTGGTGCGAGGCGGCAACCAGCTCCTCGATGCGTTCGCGCGCGACGCCGTCCCCGGCGAGATCGGCGCGCCACCGGTCTCCCATACCCAACGCCAGTGCCTCCTTGCCGGCGGCGCCGTCGATGACGACGAATCGCCACGGCCGCGAGTGATGGGGCGCGGGTGCGAGACACGCCGCTTGCACGAGCGCGTCGAGGTCTTCGCGCTCGACGAGATCCGGGAGGAACGCACGGATCGACCGGCGCGCGCGCACGAACGCGGGAACGCCCGCGCTCATCGGAACAAGTCCTGCTGAGGCGGGCGCACCAATTCGCGTACCGATCCTTCGCGCGACCACGCGGCGTCGAGGCCTCGAACGATCGCGGCCGGGATGCCGGCCGCCTTGCCCATCACGAGCTCCGCAGCCGCGGCGATCTCGTCGGCGATCGCAACTTCGGTGACGTGCAGCGTGCGGCCGAGTGCATCGGTTGTGTCGCGCAGGTCGACGACCGCGGCGATGCCGCTCACGCCGATGGCGACGTCGGTCAGACCCTGCCGCCACGGACGTCCGAACGTGTCCGACACGATGACCGCGACGTCGACTCCGACGCGCGCCCGCAGGGCATCGCGGATGTGTTTGGCGGAGCGATCGGCGTCGACGGGGAGCAGCGCCGCCCAGCCGTGCTCGACGTTCGACAGGTCGACGCCCGCGTTGGCGCACACGAACCCGTGACGCGTCTCGCTGATGATCAGGTCGCCGCGACGGCGGACGATCCGCACCGACTCCGACTCGACGAGCGCGCGCCGCGCGTTGAGATTGTCGGGATCGAGTGGCACGAGCCGGTTCTCCGCCTTGGACACGACCTTCTGTGTCACGACGAGACAATCACCGTCGCGCAGCGGCGTTTCCTGCACCTCCGCGGCGCGCGCGATGAAGACGGCGAGCTCGTCGCCCGGACGGATCTCGCCGACGCCCTCGATCGGGATGATCGAGAGCGGATTCGTCACGCGACCGCGGCGAGCGTCTTCGCCGCGAGCGCGGCCGCGATCGCGGGGCTGCGCATCATCGTGTCGGTGACGACGGCGTGCACGCCGCGCGCTTCCACCTCCAGCGCGAGCTCGGCGTCGACGGCGTCGATGACGAGTGCGCTGCAGAATTCGGTGTACGCATCCGCGACACCCACGCACGAGACCTCGATCCCGAGCGGGCCCATTAGGCGGTCGGCCGGCCCTTTCACCGGCGCGCCCCCGACGATCGGGCTCACCGCCACGACGCGGTCGCGTCGATCGACCAGCAGTTCCCGCACGCCCGGAACCGCGAGGATCGGCCCGATCGAGATGACCGGGTTCGATGGGCAGATGACGATCGTCGCCGCCCGGTCGAGTACGTCGAGCACACCCGGGGCCGGGCGCGCGTCCGACGCCCCTTCGAATCGCACCGCGCTGACCGCCGGTTCCGCGCGCTCGCCGACGAACCACTGCTGCATCGCGAGCTCCTCTTCGCGCCCGTCGGGGCGCGTGACCGTGATGCGCGTGCGCACGTCGTCGTCGGTCATGGGCAACACCGTGCACTCGAGTCCCCAGGCGCGAGCGATCTCGGCCGTCACCTGTGAGAGGGGCGCGCCCGACGCGAGCCGGCGCGTCCGGAAGAGATGCGTCGCGAGATCCTTGTCGCCGAGCCGGAACCACGTCGGCACGCCGTAGCGCTCGAGCGCCTCGAGCGTGTGGAAGCTCTCGCCTTCGAGGCCCCACCCCTGCGCGACGTTCGACGCGCCGGCGAGCGTGTAGGTCACCGAGTCGAGGTCGGGCGAGACGTGCAGCCCGTGGAACTCGTCGTCGTCGGCGGTGTTGACGATGGCGACGACGTCGCGCGGCGGGACGACCTGCACGAGTCCGGCGAGAAAACGGGCGGCGCCGACGCCGCCGGCGAGGGTCGCGAGCACTGCGCGACCCTATCGCCGCCGGTCAGCCGGTCTTCGGGGACGAGCTGCTCAGGCCGCGTTGCCGGTGAGCTCGCGCACGCGTGCGGCGACGGGCTCCCATGCCTGCACCACGCGCTCCGGCAGATCGTTGATCTGCGCGTGCACCTGGCCGACGACGGGCTCGACGCGCTTGGTCAGCTCGCCGCCGAGCTCCTTGCTGCGGGTGATCGTGGCGCGCACCTGCGTCTGCGCCTGGTCGCGCGCGTCGCGCGAACGGTGCTCGACGCGGTCGCGGGCGTCCCGGGCACGGTCGCGTACGCAGACCCTGACCGACACGGCGCGCTCGCCGAGCTCTCGACCGCGGATCTGCACCTGCTGGAAGCCCAGTACGCCCAGACCTACGGCGATGTAGCCGGCGTCGGTGAGCGTCTTTCTCACATCGGTAGCCATGAGGTTCCTTTGGGATCGTCCGTGAGGACGGGAGGGGTGACGGGAGGAATGCTCGCGAGAATACTACGAACTGCTAACTTTTGCAAGCATTCGTGATCGGCCGCACAAGATTGGCGGCTATCTCGGGCTATCCTCTCCCGGCCTCATGGAGACGATCGACCCCGCATCGATCAGCGACGAGCTGCTCGTGCGAGACGACGGGCCCGAGCCGGCCCAGGTCGTCCCGCCGGTGGTCGCGGTGGTCATCACCAACGATCCCGGTCCCTGGTTGGAGGAGACCCTCCGCTCGCTGGCCGAACAGGACTATCCGGCCCTTTCGGTGCTCGTGCTGGACAACGGGTCGGCCGACGACCCGACAGCTCGGATCGCGGCCGCGATGCCCAAGGCGTTCGTCCGGCGGCGGGGCGCGGAGGGCGGGTTCGCGGCCGCGGCGAACGAAGCCATCGGCGTGGTCGAAGGCGCGATGTTCCTGCTCTTCTGCCACGACGACGTGGCGCTCGACCACGACGCGGTGCGGGTGATGGTCGAGGAGGCGTACCGGTCGAACGCCGCGATCGTCGGCCCGAAGGTCGTCGACGCGGAGCAGCCGGAGGTGCTGCTCGAGGTCGGGATGGCCGTCGACCACTACGCCGTCCCGTTCTCGGTCATCGAGCCGGGGGAGGTCGACCAGGAGCAGCACGACGGGGTGCGCGACGTCTTCTACGTCCCCACCGCG
>DATMUX010000718.1:0-2394 GCA_035563695.1 Acidimicrobiia bacterium | reverse complement strand
CGCACCGCGCTGGAGCGCCTGCCGTCGAACACGGAGCTGGGCCCGAACTGGACCGTCGGGTCGCCGATGTCGACGAGCGCGGCGCTCGACGTGCTCGAGCGCATGAACGAAAAGGTCACCACCGACGCCCGGCCGGTCGTCGACCGCGCGACCCGCATCGTCGCGGACGTGCTGGGTGACGCCGTGATCACCTATCTCCGCGACGAAACCGGCGACCTGCGGGTCGCGCAGGTCGCGCACTGCGAGCCGGAGTCCGAGGTGGTTGCCGCCACCGTGGCGCGCAGCGCGACCCGTCAGAACGTCCTCGCCCGCAAGGCCGTCGAGCGCGGCGAGCCGGTGTTCGTGCCCCAGGTGTCGCAGCGCGACGTGCGGGCTCACGTGTACGCCGAAGCCCACGAGACGTTGATGCACGCGGGATGCTTCAGCGCGATCGGCGTGCCGATCGGTACGCAGGGCGTGCTGTTCGCGACCCGCAATCTGCCGGGGAACCCCTACACGCACGACGACCTCGCGTTCCTCGACGCCGTTGCGGCGCGCGTCGGGCACGCAATGGCCCGCGCGAGACGCGGGTGGATGTCGCGTGAGATCCGGCGGTCGGTGGTGCGCTTGATGCACGAGCACGCCGAGCACACCGAATCGGTCGAGATGCTTCCGCGCGCGCGACTCGACGCACTCCTGCAAGCGGCGGTCGCCGACGACGCCGAGGCCGCGGTCGCGCTGCTCGACCTCGACCTGCGGCACCTCGTTTGCACCAAGGCGTATTGGGTGCTCGTCGGCGACGACCCGGCCGCGGTGCTCGGCGCGCCGCTGCTCTCGTCGGTCGCGGGCTCGCACGTCGAGGCGCTCAACGGGGCGTTCGAGCACGTGCTGCGCGGTGAGCTCGACTTCCGCAGCGTCGAGACCGAGCTCGGCCCGAACGCCGTACCGGCTGCGTTGTACGTCGCCATGGTGCGGCGCCGGGACGCGCGGCCGTGGGCCCTGGTCGCGGTCGCGCACCCGCTGCCCGCGCTCTGAGGCGCGCGCCACCGCGCCGGTCGGGTACGTTCCGGACCCGTGCACGCCGTTGATTGGGGACACGCGAGCGACCTCGACGACGTGCGCGGGCAGGTTGCGATCGCAGGCATCGGCGAGACCGCCTACACGAAGGCATCGGGCCGGACCGCCCGCGAGATCGGCGCCGAGGCGGCCGAGAAGGCCATCGCCGACGCGGGCTTGAATCCTGCCGACATCGACGGGATCACGTGGTCCGGCGCGTTCCCCGATTTCGACGTGGCCGCGTTCCACGAGCACTTCGGGACGTCGCACGACATGTGGACCTCGCCGTGGGGCGGCGGCATGGCGTGGGCCGCGACGGCGCCCTACCTCGCCGCGCAGGCGATCGCCGCGGGGCGGGCCCGGCACGTACTGAACGTGTTCCCGGTCGCGTGGGCGACGCAACGGTCGTCGATGACCGGCGGACCGGGAGAGGTGCACGCCGCGCAATCGCTGAAGCAGAACCTCGAGGTGCCGTTCGGCTGGTTCCCGCAACCCGTCTACTTCGCGACGATCATGCGCCGGCACATGATCGAGTTCGGCACCACGTACGAGCAGTTCGGTGCGATCGCGATCGCGTGCCGGCGTCATGCGAACCTCAACCCCGACGCGGTCATGCACGGCCGCCCGATGACGGCCGACGACTATCTCGCGGCGCCGTTCCTCGCGGAGCCGCTCCGGCTGCTCGACTCGTGTCTCATCTCCGATGGCGGCGCCGCCTACGTGACGACGAGCGCCGAGCGGGCGCGCGACCTGCCGCAGCTCCCGGCGGTCGTGCTGGGCGTCGGCGAGGGCTACTCGGCGAGCGGTGGGCACTGGTCGCAGCAGCGCGCGTTCACGAGCACGCCGCAGGTCTTCTCGGCGCCGCGGGCGTTCGCCATGGCCGGGATCACGCCGGCCGAGGTCGACGTCCTCACCGTCTACGACCCGTTCACCGTCGTGAGTCTCATGCAGATCGAGGACATGGGATTCTGCGCGAAGGGCGAGGCCGGGCGGTTCGTCGAGGGCGACACGCTCTTCCACGACTCCGGCAAGCTCCCGTTCAACACACACGGCGGGCTGCTCTCGCACGCGTACGTGCTCGGCATCGCGCACGTCGTCGAGGTCGTGAAGCAACTGCGGGGCACGGCGCCCGCGCAGGTACCGGACGCGGAGGTCGGTGTGTACGGCGGCTACACCGGCGCGATGGCGTCGACGCTCGTCCTGCGGAAGGACCGGTAGTGGCGATCAAGCGGGCCGACTTCCCACTTCCGGATGTCGACGACGAACGGACGGCGCCGTTCTTCGCGGCGGCGGCGCGCGGCGAGCTTGCCGTTCCCCGCTGCGACACCTGCGGTTCGCTCACGTGGTATCCGATGGACG
>DATMUX010000717.1:0-6222 GCA_035563695.1 Acidimicrobiia bacterium | reverse complement strand
GTCTGTGCCGCCCCACCGGGCGTGCTCTCGACCCTGGACCTGCCGCCGATCACGCCGGCCGGTCCCCGACCCGAACCCGACTGAGGAGAAGACGATATGACTTTGTTCGACGCGTTCCGGTACGACGGCAAGCGCGTGCTCGTCGTCGGTGCGGCGAGCGGCATGGGGAACGCGACCGCGCAGCTCGTGCAAGACGCGGGCGCGGAGGTCGTCGGCATGGACTTCGCCGAGATCACGATCCCGGGTGTGAAGGCGATCCACGTGAACCTCGCCGACGCGGCGTCGATCGATGCCGCGGTCGACGAGTGCGGCGGCCCGCTGCACGCGGTGTTCTCGTGCGCGGGCGTCGCCGACGGCACGCCGGGCCTCGAGAAGATCAATTTCATCGGGCACCGCCGCCTCCTCGATCGGGTGATCGCGGGCGGCATGCTCGGGCGGGGCGGCGCGATCGGGTTCATCTCCTCGGCCGCGGGCCTCGGATGGGAGTCGAACCTCGAGCTGCTGAAGGAGTACCTCGACATCACCGACTTCGATGCCGCGTCGCAGTGGGCGCAGGAGCACTACAAGGCCGACTACATGTCGAGCAAGCAGGCGATCTGCGCGTACGTCGCCCGCGAGGCGATGCCGCTGCTGAAGCAGGGAATCCGCATCAACGCGATCTGCCCGGGCCCGACCGACACACCCCTCGCCCAGGCGAACAAGGACATGTGGCTCGGGTTCGGGTCCGACTACCGCGCCGAGGTCGGAGTCGAGGCGTCGACGCCCCTCGAGCAGGCGTACCCGCTCGTCTTCCTGTGCAGTGACGCGGCATCGGCGATCACCGGGACGATCGTGATCAGCGATGCGGGCTACCTGTCGTCGGGGCTCACCGGTTCGTACCCGGCGGCGACCGACGTGGCCGCGTTCCTCTACGGCCGCCTGACCTGAGGGCCACCCGCAACGTCGACCACGACCTTCCCTATGGCGCGACCGTCGGCGACGCAGCGGACCGCGGCCGCGACATCGTCGAGCGCGAACGTGGCGCCGATGTGGGGGATCACGCGCCCGCCCGCGAGCATCGCGAGGAGCTCGGCTTCATTGCGCTGCAGCTCCGCGGTGTTGTGCGTCGCGAACGCGAGGAACTCGAAGCCGAGGATCTGCACGCCCTTGAGCAACACCAGGTTGAGCGGGATGCGCGGGATCGTGCCGGACGCGTAGCCGACCGTGACGAACCGTCCGCCGTAGCGCAGCGCGCGCAGTGCCGGTTCGGCGAGGTCGCCCCCGACCGGATCGACCACGACATCGGCGCCCTCGGGCAGGCAGTCGCGCAGCGCCGCGCGTAGCTCGGTGGTTCGATGGTCGACGACGTGGCGCGCGCCGTAGGACGCGGCGACGTCGAGCTTCTCCCTCGACGATGCCACGGCGGTGACCGACGCGCCGAGCAGCACGCCGAGTTGCACCGCCGCGAGTCCTACGCCACCGCCCGCGCCGAGCACGATCAGGTTCTCACCGGGCTGGAGGCGCGCGACCGAACGCAACACGTGGTAGGCGGTGCGGTGCGCCACGCCGAACGCGGCCGCGTGCCGGTCGTCGACGCCCGCCGGGATCGGCGTGAGCGCGGTCGCCGCGGCGACGACCTCCTCGGCGAACGCACCGATCAGCCCCGTGCCGCTCACGCGGTCGCCGACCGCGACACCGTCGACACCGTCGCCGATCTCGGCGACGACACCCGCGAATTCACTCCCGGGCACGAACGGGGTGGGCACCTTGATCTGGTACTCGTTCGCGACGATCAGCACGTCGGGGAAGTTCACCGCGGCCGCGCCGACCTGCACTCGCACCTGCCCGGCTCCCAACGCGGGTGACGGTTCGTTCTCGACGCGCACGCCTTCCGGTGGTCCGTACGAGCGGCAGACGGCAGCGCGCACGCCGGCCTCAACGTCCCCGGAAGACCGGTGGGCGCTGCTCGAGGAACGCGGTCGCGCCTTCCTGCGCGTCGTCGCTCGCGAACACGACCGATCGCCACTCGTCGAGGCGCGCGGCCCAGCGTTCGATATCGGTCACCCCGAGCCGCACGAGCTCCTTGGCCGCCGCGAGCCCGAGCGGCGCGTTCGCGGCGATGCGGTGCGCGTACGCGAGCGCGGTCGCGCGCACCTCGGCCGGCGGGACGACGGCGTTCACCAAGCCGAGCTCGTACGCGCGCGTGGCGTCGATCGGATCGCCGGTGAGGATCAACTCGAGCGCGACGCCGAACGGCACGCGCGTGCCGATGCCCGTGCCGCCGCCGGCGGGGAAGAGCCCGCGCTTCACCTCCGGGAAACCGAAGCGCGCGTTCGCCGACGCGACGATCACGTCGCAGCCCAACAGCAGCTCGAGCCCGCCTCCGACCGCGGCGCCGTTGGCCGCGCCGACGACGGGAATGCGGAGCTCGCCCGCGATCAGCCGGTTGTACGCCGCCAGAGTGTCGCCGCCGGTCTCCATCTCGCCGGTGGAAAACGCGCGCAGGTCCATGCCCGCGCAGAACGCGCGATCGCCGGTGCCGGTGACGACGAGCACGCGCACGCCGGGATCGGACTCGGCCGCGATCGCGGCCGCACCGATCGCGCTCAGCAGCGCGGGCGTGAGCGCGTTCCGCGCGTCGGGGCGATTAAGGCGCGCGACGGCGACCGCGGCGTCGCGCTCGACGATGAGCTCGCCGTTCGGGTCGCTCACGTGTAGGTGGTCGTCTCGGCCAGCTCGGCGGCGCCGCGCATGAGGTCGAGCACGATCGGACCGAACGCCAGCAGCTTCTCGTCGTCGCCCGCGCGCTGGTATCCCTGTTCGAGCACGACCGCGAGCTTCCACTTGGCCAAGATGACGTAGTAGTCGATGTCGTCGACCTGCCGGCCGGAAACGGCCGAATAGTGCGCGAGCACCTCGGCGCGCGACGGCATGCCCCGCATGTCGACGTAGCTCGACGATCCGGCTTCGATCGCGCTCGTGTCGTCGGGCCAGCTCTGCACGACCCAGCCGAGATCGAGCTTCGGGTCGCCGACCGTGCCCATCTCCCAGTCGACGATCGCCGCGAGCCGCGCGGGCGCGCCGTGCCGGTACATGACGTTCGCGAACTGGTAGTCGCCGTGCATGAGCCCGGGGACGTAGTCGAGCGGCCGGTGCGCGCGGAGCCAGGCGGCTGCTTCGTCGAAGCCGGGCAGCTCGCGGCCCTTGATGCGCTCGAGGAACGCCGTCCACCGGTCGACCTGGCGCTCGTGGAATCCGTCGGGCCGGCCTAGGTCCTGCAGGCCCTTCGCCTCCCAGTCGACCTTCGACAACAACGCGATGCCTTCGACGAGCTGGTACGCGAGGCCTTGGCGCGCGTCGAGATCGGTGTCGAACGGCGGCGGCCAGCCGCCGGTGAGACCCATCGGCGACCAGCCGTCGACGAATCCCATCAGGTAGAAGGTGCGGCCCAGCACGGCGGGGTCGGTGCACACCGCGATCGCCGCGGTGTGGGGCACGTCGGTGCCGTCGAGCGCTTCGATGATGCGCCACTCGCGCACGATGCCTTCGTCGCGCGGTGCGGGCGCGCTGGGCGGCGGGATGCGCACCGCGCAGTGGAGCTCGCCCCGGCGGATCTCGTAGATCTCGTTCTGCGAGCCGCCCGAGATGTAGCGGTGCTCGATCGGCTCGCCCTTGCCGAGGCCGATGCCGTCCATCCACGTGCTCAGCCGGTCGGCGTCGATGGTCGGGGTCACAGGTTGCCCACCTCGTGCTCGAGATACTCCGCGAGCTTGGCCCGGGCCGCGTCGCGGCGCTTCGGGAGATGCTGCGTCGGCCACAGATCGTCGCTCGCGCGGTAATTGCGCAACAGCTGGCGCGCGACGGTGACCTTGTGCACCTCGGTCGGTCCGTCGGCCAGGCCCAGCACCCCCGCGGCCAGCACCATCGAGAAGAACGGCATCTCGTTGCTGACTCCGAGCGCGCCGTGCACCTGCATCGCGCGCCACGCGATGTCGTGCAGCACGTCGGGCATCAGCACCTTGACCGCGGCGATGTCCTTGCGGACCTTGCGGTAGTCGTTGTGCTTGTCGATCGACCAGGCGGTGTAGAGCACGAACAGCCGGAACTGCACCAGCTGCGCGTACGAGTCGGCGATGTAGCCCTGGACGAATTGCTTGTCGGCGAGCAGGCTGCCCTGGGTCGTGCGGCTCAGCGCCCGCTCGCACATCATGTCGAGCGCGCGTTGCGCCATGCCGATCGTGCGCATCGCGTGGTGGATGCGCCCTCCGCCGAGGCGGGTCTGCGCGATCGCGAACGCCTGCCCTTCGCCGCCGAGCAGCGCGTCGGCCGGCACCCGCACGTCGTCGTAGTGGATCAGAGCGTGCGATCCCTCGTTCGGCGCCTCACCGGCGAGGCCGACGTTGCGCACGATCTCGATGCCGGGTGTGTCGGTCGGCACGAGGAACATCGACATGCCCTGGTACGCGCTGACGTCGGGATCGGTTACCGCCATCACGATGAGGAACGACGCGGTGCGCGCGTTCGACGAGAAGAACTTCCAGCCGCTGATGACCCACTCGTCGCCGTCCTTGACCGCACGCGTCTGGAACATCGTCGGGTCGGCACCGGCATGCGGCTCGGTCATCGAGTAGCACGAGAACACCTCGCCTTCGAGCAGGGGCCGCAGGTAGCGCTCCTTCTGCTCCGGGGAGCCGTAGTGCGCGATGATCTCGGCGTTGCCGGTGTCGGGTGCCTGGCAGCCGAACACGATGGGCGCCCATGACGAGCGGCCGAGGATCTCGTTGAGGAGCGACAGCTTCAGCTGGCCGTAGCCCTCGCCGCCCAGTTCCGGCCCGAGGTGCGTCGCCCACAGCTTCTGGCGCCGCACCTCCTCCTTGAGCGGGTCGACGACCTTGCGCCGGGTCGGGTCGAGGGGCGTGAACTCGAGGCCGCGCCACACGAGGTCGAGCGGCTCCACCTCCTCGCGCACGAACTCGTTCGCCCAGTCCAGCTTCGCCTGGAACTCGGGCTCCGTCTCGAAATCCCATGCCATGGTTCGCTCCGATCGCCGGCGGAAGAATAGAATTCTGATGATGCAGAATGCAATTCCGGAGCCGGTCCCGGCCGGTCCGGAGGACGACGTCGCGACGGTGATCGCGCAACAACGCCTGGCCAAGCGCGGCGCGCAGTACTCGAACGAGGTGCGGCGCCTGCTCGACGCGGGGCTCGAGGTCATGCGCCGCTGCGGCACCGCGTCGCGGCCCCGCGTCGCCGACATCGTCGCCGCGGCCGGGCTGTCGAACGACGCGTTCTACCGGCACTTCGCGTCGAAGGAAGCCCTCGTGGCCGCGATCCTCGACGACGGGTCGATGCGCCTCGCGAGCTATCTGACGCACCAGATGGCGAAGGCGTCCACCCCGCACGAGAAGGTGCGCAGCTGGGTCGACGGCGTGCTGGCGCAGGCGGCCGACGACGAGATCGCGGTGTCGACACTGGCCGTCATGTGGAACGGCGCGACCATCGGGAACGTCGGGACGTCGCGACCCTCGACGACGGCTCCGCTCGCGAGGCTGCTCGAAGAGCCGTTCGCGGCGGCGGGCAGCACCGATCCGCGCGCCGATGCGGTGCTGGCCGCGCACGCGGTCGTCGGCATGTTGTCGGATTTCCTCTGGGCGCAGGAGAGGCCGACGCGCGCCCGGATCGATCACGCTGCCGAGTTCTGCATCCGCGCGATCACGAGGTGACGCCCGGTCGCGGCGCGACGGTGACCGACGGCAGCGACATGCTCGTGCCGCCCCGGAGCACCGCGTCGATGACCTGAACGAGGTGCTCGACGTCGATGAGCGCGCCGCTGAGGAGGCTCCGGGCGACCCACTCCTGTCCGAGCTCCATCGCGAGCTCCGGGTCCCATCCGGTCGCGAACTCGGTCATCGAGTCGCCCTCGCCGCCCGCGCAGTCGCCCACGACCAGGCGCGTGAAGCCCACGCCCGGCTGCTCGGCGCGCCACGCCTCGACGAGCTTGTCGAGCGCGGCCTTGCTGACCGCGTACGCGCCGAGGCCGGGCCACGGCGGCGTGAGCGATGCGCTCACCGACGACAAGTAGACCGCGGTGCCGCTCGACGCGATGAGATGCGGGAGCGCGGCCTTCGTCACGAGGGCGGCGCCGGTGACGTTGGTGTCGAACACGCGGCGCCAGGTCTCGGCATCGGTGTCGACGAGGCGGGCGAGCGGGCCGATCCCGGTCGCGTAGACGAGCGCGTCGAT
>DATMUX010000716.1:0-9462 GCA_035563695.1 Acidimicrobiia bacterium | reverse complement strand
CGTCGATGCAGTCGCCGGCGTCCCCCTCGATCACGCGCGGCGGGGAATGCTGCAGCTCGCCGAGCGCGAGACGTGTGCGTTCCAGCCGGCCGGTGTCGGGGAACACGAGCGCGAGCTGCCAGCGAACTTGGTCGGGGTCGGTGACGTCGACCGGATCGAGATCGATCCCGACGCGCGCCGCGATTGGCGGCACCTGCGGCGCGATCGGCGGATGTCCGGCGAGGACCGAGCACGAGATCTGCACCACGGCATCGTCGGGGCCCGTGACACCGGCCGGGCCGTAATCGATCCGGTAGCGGTCACACATCAGGTTCAATCCCGCGCTGCAGCCCGCATCGACGAGCGCGAGCGGGAGCCCGGCGCGGATGGCGACCGTCTGCAGCGCAACCGCGAGGATCGCGGAACGGCCCACCTCGTTCGTGTTCGTATGACGCGTGCGCAGCTGCGCCAGGATCTCGTTCCGGTGTGTCAGGCACACCTCGACGAACAGCGGCCCGGGATCGGCGCCGGACCGACCCGCGTAGACGGGCGCGAGCGGATGATCGAGCCCGCCGAGAAGCAGGTAGTGCACCGCGGCCAGCAACACATTCGGGAGATGCGAGCGCGGCGGTGCCTCGAGCACCAGGTCGAGAACCTCCTCGTGCTCCGCGACGACTCGCGACACGCGCTCGTAGATCGGCGAGTACCCGCTCCCCAAGGAATCCGCGAACGCCAGCCACACGTCCCGGAGACCGTCGAGATCACGCATCCGTCCAGACTGCACCAACGCCGGCGCACGCGACGAACCCCGCCGCCTTGGGGCGGCGGGGCTCGGACCTCCGCTCGCGGCGCGCCGACCGGCTACGCGCCGTGCGCCGGTGCGCTGGCGGGCACCGGCTCGGGCTTCGGCACGAGCGACGGCGGGATGTCGTTCGGGCTGTAGATCGTGACCGTGTTCGTCGGGTCGAACAGCGCGAGCGGTGCCGTGGGCCAGCGCCCCGGCAGATACCGCAGGCCGCCGTTCATCAGCCGGTACATGCCGGTGCCGAACTTGCCTGTCTCGTCCTGGCCCGTCGCGTTCGGATCCCAGTACAGGAGCCCGGCGTTGTCGAGACCGGCCGGATCCTCACCCGGCCAGAACCCGTGCGGTCCGTACGTCGTGACCGTCTGGATGGTGTTCCCGGTTGCGATCGGCGGCGCGGCGTCCATGCCCGCCTTGAACTGGTCGGTCGTCAGGTTGGGGCCGGACAGCTGGAGACCCTGGAACAGCAGCTCGACGTCGCCCTTGACCACGGCGAAGTTGTTCTGCGTGGGCGGGTCGGCGTTGTACCACCAGCGGTAGAGCGTGAACGAGTCCTGGTTGGTCTTGGGCACGCGCGCCGGCACGAGCTGCAGGCCGAACGCGTGCTGCCACTGCTGCTGGTCGAAGCTGCGCGCGAAGACGTTCGTGTCGGCGAACACCGTGCCCGACATCACCCACTCGGGGAAGTAGTTCTGCTTCGTCATCTCCTCGGTGAGGTACTTCGGGAACAACGGGTCACCGGTGAACAGGATCGACGTCGACCCGGCCTGCCGCAACTTCGTCGCGATCGTCTTCGCGTCGGATTGAAGCTTGGCGAAGTCGAGGTAGTAGTCGACGTGCGCCTTCACGGTGACGCCTGCGTCCTTCGTCTTCTGCGCCAGGTCGTCCCACGACGCCTTGAACTGCCCGTCGGGTGTGTCGTAGGTGAGCAGGGTGAACGTGCGCGTCTGGCCCTTCAGGCTGCCGCCGGCCCATTCGGCCGGCTTGCCCGCCAGCTGCTTCTTGATGAACTCGGTGACCATCGACGACGACTGCTCGGGCGACGGCCCCAGGGGCCACAGGTAGGGCTCGTGGTCGGTGTACCACTTCTCGGGCTGCGCGACCATGCACGTGCCGACGCACAGCACGTGCTTGGCGGCGAGCTCCTGACCGAACTCGCGCGCCTGCGCGGGCCCACCCACCACCGCGAACACGCCCTTGGACGCGGCCGTGTCGGCGTCGGCGCGCGCGGCCACCGGGTCGCTGATCGAGCCGGTTCCGTTGATGCGCACGATCTGTACCTTGCGTCCGTACAGCTCGTACATGCCCGCGTAGATCGCCGCGTACTTCTGGTACGCCGTGTAGGTGTTGTCGGGCGGGTCGTAGGTACCGGTTGACTTCAACAACGCGTCGCCGATCGGGTCGGGCTTGGCGATGTAGACGCCGATCCTGATGGTGTCGGCGGTGACGCCCGGCGCCGTCGCGCCGCCGTTGTTGCCGGTGAACTCGGGCACACACGGTGGCGGGTTGAGGACAGGGATCGCGACCCGGCCGGTCGAGGTGTCGCAGTTGTGCCACTGGTACTTCGCAACCTGCCCCTTGGCCTTGGCGTCGTTGTAGAACAGCGGCACGCCGTTCGTTCCCGACGTGCCCGCCGAGCCGTTGTTGCTGCCGACGCTGACGTTGTTGTTGCTCTTACCGCTCTTGCGGGTCGCGAGCGCGACGCCGACGATCGCCACGATCACCACGATCACGATGATGGGCGCATACCGCGCCCAGGGCGACCGCCGCTTGCGTGGTGTCTGTTGCATTCCCATCCCGCGTTCCCCCCTGTGTTCCGGCGGTGACGATTGTGGCTATGAGCTGCTCGTGCGCGTACCGCTGCGCGCGATAACCGATTCGGTCGTGCCGAGATACGAACGCACGACGGTCGGGTCGTGCACGACGTCGTCGGGCGCACCCGTCGCGACGATCTCGCCGAGATCGAGGGCGACGAGCCGGTCCGCGATGCCGAGGAGCAACGGTACGTCGTGTTCGATCAGCAGCACCGTCGCCCCCGTTTGCTCGCGTATACGAAGTAAGAGCGGTCCGAGGGCCTCGGCCTCGCGCTGGGCGATGCCCGACGACGGCTCGTCCAGCAGCAACACCGACGGTTCGTGGGCCAGCACGCAGGCGAGGTCGACGATCCGGCGGCTCCCCGTCGAGAGCTCGCGCACCAGCTTGTCGCGGAAGTCGGTGATGCCCAGGAGCTCGAGCAGCCGTTCGACGTTCTCCTCGATCTCGCGCTCGGTGTCGTACACCGACGGGAGGCGCAGAGCCGCGGCGAGAGGATCACGGGGATCGAGGTGGCGTTCCAGCGCCACGGCGACGGTCTCGGCCACGGTGAGGTTCGGGAACAGGCGCCCGTCCTGGAACGAGCGCCCGAGGCCGAGCTTCGCGCGGGCGGCCGCCGACATCGTCGTGATGTCGACGGCGTCGGTGCCCTCGCCCAGGACGATCGTGCCGTGGTCGGGCGCGAGGAACCCCGAGATCGCGTCGAACAAGGTCGTCTTGCCCGCGCCGTTCGGTCCGATGAAGCCGACGATCTCGCGCGCGGCCGCCGTGAACGAGATGTCGTTGAGCGCGGCGAGCCCGCCGAAGCGCTTCGACACGCCGTCGACACCGAGGCGGACGGGCGCGGCCGGCTCGGCCGGTTCGGCTTCGGGCTCGGCGCGGCCGTTCCCGTTCGCGGCGGTGGGGGCCGCGACACGCGCGGGGGCAGTCATCGGTGGCGTGGCGCCCGCCTCGACGCCCTTCGCCGCCCCTTCGAGGAACACCGAGCGCAACACGTCGGGGCGGTCGAGCAGCTCGGCGGTCGGCCCGTGGAAGCGGATCTCGCCCTTCTCCATGAAGTACGCGGTCTCGGCGATCGTGAGCGCGAGGTTCACCGACTGCTCGACGAGGATGATCGTCGTGCCCTGCGCCGAGATGTCGCGCACGATCGGGAGCAGCTGCTCGACGATCGCGGGCGCGAGCCCGAGTGACAGCTCGTCGATCATGAGGAGGCGCGGCTTCTCGATGAACGCCATACCGAGCGCGAGCATCTGTTGCTGGCCGCCCGAGAGGTTGCCGGCAGGCTCGTCGAGGCGGTCGGCCAGGATCGGGAACAGCTCGAGCACGTGCCGGGTCGCCGCGGCGATCCGTTGCTTGTCGCGGCGATGCAGCCAGCCCGCGAGGCGCAGGTGCTCCGCGACGCTGAGCGTCGGGAACACGCCTTGTCCGCCCGGCACCTGGATCACGCCACGGCCTGCGACCTCGTTGGGCGGCGCGTACGTCATGTCGCGGCCATCGAACACGATCGCGCCGTTCGTCGCCTCGACCAGCCCCGAGATCGACTTGACGAGCGTCGACTTGCCCGCGCCGTTCGTGCCGAGCAGCGCGACGATCTCGCCTTCGTCGACCTCGAAGTTCACGCCGAACAAGACCTGCACGCCGTCGTAGTGCACGTCGAGGTTGCGCACGAGCAGCAGCTTCACCTCACCGTTGGCGCGCTTGAGCATCACCTCGGCCTGCGCGGCCGTCGACGTCCACACGCGGTTGATGTCGCTGCGCACGTACATCGAGCCCGACGCGAGGATCCACGAGCCGACGAGGAAGATCGGCACCATGATCAGCAGGCCGGCCCGGATGCCGTAGCTGTCGGCGATGCCGCCGACGATGTAGAGCGAGATCAACCCGGGCACGATGAAGAGCGCCGCCATGGAGAACCCCATCGAACGGACCTTCGGCGGGATCGCGAGCGATAGCGCCGCGTAGATGCCGGGAACGAGCAGCGCCGCGAACGCGGCGACGAAAAAGTTCATCACGATCGCGAGCCACAAGACGGGGGAGAGCGCGAAGGCCGTCCACGCCGCGCCGACGAAGATCCCGACGATGGCGAGCATGCGCAGGCCGAGCCCGGGGTCGCGCAACATGAGCCGCGACGCGAGCGGGATGCCGAGCAGGATCGCGACCATCTGCCCCGGCTCCGCGAGCGCGGCGACGACGCCCCGCTGGTAGTCGTCGAGGTGGAACACTTGCTCGTAGTAGAGCGACGTCAGCGTGATGAGGCCGATGAACGCCGCGGCGAGGAACGGCAGCGCGTACCAGATGCGCCGGAGCGTGCCGACCTGCCAGAGGATGCGGACCGACTCGGCGAACGAGGGCGGGATCTCGTCGGTGTGCACCACGTCGGCACTGGCTCCCGCCGCCGCCCGTTCCCAGTGCCCGCGTCCGGGCTCCTTCAGGTGTGTCCCCATGATCACGAATACGAGGGTCGGGAGCGCGAAGACGGCGAACGGCACGCGCCAGCCCCAGATCTGCGCGAGCACGCCACCGACGAGCGGGCCGATCATCGCGCCGAACGCGAGACCCAGCGCGTGGTGACCGAAGACGTCGGCGCGCACCTCGGGCGGGTAGTAGTCGGAAAGCAGCGAATTGTGCGTGGGCGTGATGACAGCCCGGCCGATGCCGGCTCCCGACCGCACGATGATCAGCATCAGCACGCCGACCGTGAACGCGGTGAGGAACCCGAACACCCCCCAGATCGCGGCGCCGACGACCGCGAGCAGGACGCGCGGGATGCGATCGGAGTAGTACGCGAGCGGCACGGTGAGGAGCAGTCCGCCCAGCGTCGTGAGCGCGACCAGCGTGAGGAACTGCGCGTTGTTCAGGTGGAACGCGTCACGGATGTCGGGGGCGAGGATGCCGAACGCGGTCTGGTCGAGCTGGTTCACACACACCAGGCCGACGAGCACGATCAGCGGGAACAGCGCCTCGCCGCCGCTGACCTCGTCATAGAACTGACGGGGCGGGCGCGGCATGTGGCAGTCGATGCCCCAGATGCGGAACAGAACCTTGCGGGGCTTGCGCGGCGGCAGCGCCACTATTCCCTCACCTCCGCGAGCGCATCGACCTGCTGCGCCGATTCGGCGACGGCCTCGGCGAGATCGGCGGACGCGGGTGTGGGACTGACGACGCGCGTATCGGCGAGCAGGCTCGGGACCCGTATGTGCTTGCGCTTCGCGTACCAGCGCAGCAGCGCGTCGCGCGCGTCGCCGGCCGCCGCGCCGAGGCCGCCCGGCAGGATCAACAGGATCAGGAGAAGGCCGACGCCGCTCGACAGCAGCGTCCACTGGGGCTGCGTGAGCATCAGACGGGTCCCCTCGACGTAGACCGCGCCGAGCACGGCGCCGCCGATAGAACCCAGGCCGCCGACGACGCCCATCGAGAAGACGCGCAACCCCTCCTGCGGCGAGAAGTTCGGAGCATCGAGCGCCTGCTGTTGCAGCACGAACAAGCCGCCGGCGAGGCCCGCGAGGAATCCGGACACACCGAACGCGATCACGAGGACGCCGCGCGAGCCGATCGCGAACGCCTGGGCGGCGCGTTCGTTGTCGCGCACGCCGATGAGCACGCGCCCGATGCGGCTGTTGCGCAGGCTGCGCACCATCATCAGCGACGCGCCGAGCACGACGATCACGAGCACGTAGAAGCCCTTGTCGCTGCTCACCGAGAACAAACCGAGCACGTGCGTGCGCGGGATCTCGCCCTGCGGCAGCCAGCTCTTGATGGGCGAGTACCCGATGTTGAGCAGGTAGTAGAACGTCGCGAGCGAGAACGCGAGGGTGATCACCGCGAAGGCGAGGCCGCGAGCCCGCAGCGACGGGATACCGACCGCGATCGTCGCGACGGCGCCGGCCACGCCCGCCATGATCAGGATGAGCGCCGTGTCCCAGTGCCAGCGCGTCGCCAGCGTGCCCGCGACCGCGCCGGCGATGCCGACGAAGCCCACCTGTCCGAGGCTCACCTGTCCGGCCCAGCCGGTCAGCACGACGAGTGAGAGACCGATGAGTGCGTAGATGCCGATCAGCGTCAGCGACCTGACGCGGCTGTCGGATAGCACGACGGGCACGAGGACGAGGAAGAGGGCGAGCAGTCCGCCCAGTGCCCACTTCGCGGCGCGCACCATCGGCACGTCGCGCAGCTCGGCCGGTATCGGCTTGATCTCGCGGGTGGCGGTCCACGTCGACGTCGCGGCGCTCGCGAGACGGTCGATGCTGCTCGAGCGCTGTACGAGCAACGCGATGGTGATGATCACGGCCACGATCGCCGGGCTGTACACGGTGGAGGGGTAGTGGAACACGGCCCCCTTGTCGACGATGCTGAGTCCGACGGCCGCGAGCACGACGGTCGGCATGCGCTCCATGCGCCCGATCACGGCGGCACCGAGCGCGGTCAGCAAAACGGCCGGGTCGAGCACCTGACCGAGCGTGATCCCGTCGACACCGATGCGCAGGACCATCGCGACGAACGCGAGCACAGCGGCGAGTCCCCACACGACGCTCTGAAGGCGGCGCACCGGGACGCCGAGCAGCGACGCCCGATCGGCGTTCTCGGCGGTCGCGCGCAACGCCACGCCTACGGCGCTGAAACGGAAGAAGCACCACAGTCCGAGGAGCACGAGCGGTACGACGATCACGATGAGGACGTCGTTCCCGCCGAACGGGACGCCGCTCACGGTGAAGTCGGCGTGAAAGTACTCGGGGAACGAGGTGACGGTCGCCGAGCTGAACCACAGCGGAAGGAAGAACCCGAGCGCGACGAGCAGCTCGGTGACGCCGATCGTCGCCACGGTCACGATCAGGCGCGGCGCCGTGAAGAACCGGCGCAGGAACAAGAACTCGACGATGACACCGAGGAGGACGGCCGATCCGAGGCCCAGCACCAGCGAGAGATACACGTTCCAGCCGACCGACGCCCAGAGCAGGAACGCGAACGTCGCCGGCGCCGCGCCCAGATCGACCGCCGCGAAGTTCACGATGCGGTTCGCGCGATACACGATCACGAAGCCCAGTGCGACGAGCGCGACGAGCAGGCCCTGGATCGCGCCGTCGACATACGTGCCCAGCGGAACGTCGGGCCAGGCGATCCTGACGAAGAGGATCATGAGAGCCGCCGGCATCACGGCCCAGAGCGCAGCGACGAGGCGCGCCCGGATCGCTTCGCCGCTCACGACACGGCCTCGAACCGCCGGACGACCGTGTCGACCACGATCGCGGCAGCCGCGTCGTCGGTCAGCTCGTGGTGCTCGCGCAGCATCTCCCACGTCGCGGGTCCGAGCAGCGCGTCGACGATCGCGAGCGTCGCGTCGCGGCGGCCGCTCGACATCGCGTCGAGCTCGGGCGCGAACACCGACGCGATCTCTGCACGCGAACGGGCGTACGCCTCGCGCACCACGCGGGCGAGCGTCGGTGACGACGGCGCTTGGAGCGCGGTGGCGCGAGCGACGGCACCGGTCCTCGCGTACACGCGCGCCCGCTCGGCGACGATCGCGCGGGCGCGTGCTTCGAGCGATCCCGACGGGTCGACGGGCGCGAGCATCGGCACGACGCGCGCGTAGTGTCGGCGCGCGGCCACGCAGAAGAGATCCTCGAGGTCGTCGAAGTGCACGTAGACGGAGCGCAGCGACACGCCCGCTCGCTGCGCGATCTCGCGGGCCCGGGGGCGCACGTTGCCCTCGACCAGCAGGTCGAGCAGGGCGTCGGCGATGGCATCTCGGGTCTTCGCCGAGCGGGCCGTGCGGCCGTCGGCTACCGGTGCCGTCGTCACAGCGGCGAAATGTACGGATCATGCACACCCTGTGCAAGGGATGCTGACGGGACCGCTCTGCGTGACGCCCAAACACGAAGCCTGCTTCTGGGTCGCGCTCGCTGCGGGCCGGGATACCCGGCCCGCGGGCGCTCGCCGCTCCCGCCAGTTCGCTGCGCTCCCTCCGGTCGCTTCGCTCACGGCCGCGTGCGGCTCGATCAGGAACGCCGCTGCGCGTCGATGCCGGGGTTCTCGCTCTGGAAGACGTAGCGGTTGACGATGCGGCCGATGTCGGCCGGGTCCCACTGCTTGGGCTTGCCTTCCTTGTCGGTCGACAGGAACTGCTCGCCCATCTCCCACGGTTTGTACAGCGCGAGGTTGTTGCCGACGAGGCGGAAGACCTGGCCGGTGACGTGCAGCGCTTCGTCGGAGGCGAGCCACACCACCGCGGGCGCCGAGTTGCCCGGGTTCATCGGCTCGAACTCGGTGTAGTCCTCGGGGTTCTTCACGTCGATCTTCATCGCCTGCGCGACCATGCGGGTGGCGCCGCCGGGTCCGATGCAGTTGGCGCGCACGCCGTAGCGCTTCAGCTCGAGGCTGGCGATGATCGTCATCGCCGCGATGCCGGCCTTGGCCGCACCGTAGTTGATCTGGCTGGCCTGGCCCTGCAGCCCGGCGCTCGAGACGGTGTTGACGATCGACGCGCGGGGCTGGCGGCCTTCCTTCGATTCGTTGCGCCAGTACACCGACGCGTGGTGCATCGTGTTGAAGGAGCCGTACATGTGCACTTTCACGACCGTGTCGAAGTCTTCCGGAGACATCGAGAACATCATCTTGTCGCGGAGCACACCCGCGTTGTTCACGAGGATGTCGAGCCGGCCGAACGCGTCGAGGGCGGTGCCGATGATGTTCCGGGCGCCGTCGAAGTCGGCGACGCTGTCGTAGTTGGCGACTGCCTCGCCGCCGCGCTTCTTGATGACGTCGACGACCTCGTCGGCGGCGCGCTTGTCGGCGCCCTCGCCCGTGACCGATCCACCGAGGTCGTTGACGACGACCTTCGCGCCGTGGTCGGCGAGCTGGATCGCTTCGCCCCG
>DATMUX010000715.1:0-7924 GCA_035563695.1 Acidimicrobiia bacterium | reverse complement strand
CGGCTGACTACGGGTGGTCGCCCGCGAACACGCGCGTGCAGCGCTCGCGCCGCGCGCACCCGTGACAGGTGTCCGGCCGGACGCGGTGTACGTAGCCGAGCTCGACGTGCCAGCACCGCCCGCAATCGTCGCAGAAGAAGTGGACCTCTTCGACATCGGCTTCGACGACCGGGACGAGCCTCGCCGAACCACACGCCGGGCAGTGCCCCAACGGCCGCCGGATCAGCGGCGGGTCGATCACGGGTGCGAGCTCGCGTGTTGCGCTCGAGGTGAGGCCGTTCATGATGCCGGCTTCCAGTCGCTCCGTTTCCACTGTCACCGTACGGCGTGCCGGGCCGGGGGGCGAGAAGGCGAGAGGCCCTTTTCGGGTGCCGTCCGGCCCCTGATCACGATGTATCCGGACGGGACTCACGTCAACCCGTCAACACGCTTGGCCGGGATCCGGCCGCGCGATCGGATAGACGGGCGGGGTGGCGGTCGCGAGCCGGGGCGCGCCTGCGCTCGCCGGGCGCCCGAAGTCCTCGGTCAACCAGATGCCGCCGCCCGGCGCGCAGTACACGCCGACACCGACCCGGGTGAAGCCCGGGGCGAGGATGTTCGCCCGGTGGCCGTCGGAGTGCATCCACGCGACGTGGAGCGCGCCGTCGGTCACGCCCGCACTGCCGGCGGCGATGTTCTCGCCGACATAGTCGTACGGCCCGAGCAGCGTGCCGATTGCGCTATGGCGGAAGCCGTGCGCCGCCATGTCGGCGCTCCACGCGGTCGCGTACGTGGCGAGCGCGGGATCCCAGGTCAACGGCGCGAGACCGAGGTCGGGACGAGCGGCGCGCTCGGCGTTGAGGCGCGCGAACAGATCTGCAGTCATGCGGTCGGTCTTGGACGCGCCGGTCGGCACGCACTTCGGTGCCGCCGACGTCGGCGAGAACGCGTAGGTACGGCCGTCGGCGAACGCGATCCAGTAGCCGGTCGCCCCGGAGGACATCGCGACGGCGACGGCCGGCGCACCGGGGCAGGCGTTGGCCGCGGAGCCGAAGAACGGGATGTTCGTGCCGAAGTTGAACAACCCGCCGTCGCTGCCGACCAGGACGTAGCCGGAGCCGCTCGGCGTCGCGGCCATGCCGACGATGGGCTTGTTGAGCTGCATGCTGCCGGTCGATCCGCGGAACGGCACTCCGAACGCGAAGACGCCGCCGTCGCTCGCGACGAGCCAGTAGCCCGCGCCGTTCGCGGCGGCGGCCATGCCCACGATCGGCTTGTTGAGCTGGATGCTGCCCGTCGATCCGCGGAACGGCGCGTTGAACGAGAAGATGCCACCGTCGCTCGCGACGAGCCAGTAGCCCGCGCCGTTCGCGATGGCGGCGATGCCGACGATCGGCTTGTTGAGCTGGATATTGCCGGTCGATCCGCGGAACGGCGCGTCGCCGAACGCGAAGACCGCGCCCTTGCGATCGACGAGCCAATAGCCGCGACCGGTCGGCGTCGCGGCCATCCCGACGATGATGTCGTGGGGAAGGCCGGCCGCCGACCCGTAGAACCGCGCGTCGCCCGCCGTGAGCACCCCGCCGTCCGCCCCGGCCCGCCAGTAGCCCTTGCCCGTCGGCGTCGCGGCGAGGCCGACGATCGAAGCCGCGAGCTGCATCGCGACGGAGCCGATCGACGCGTTCGTGACCGGCGACGTTCCGGCGGCGCGTACCGCGGGCGCCACCACGCTGCCGGTCGCGGCGATGACGGACGCCGCGACCAACGCGCGCACGCTTCGACGAGCCCTTCGCGGGATCCGCTGCACGACGACCTCTCCTTGCCCCCGGGTCCGCACGGCGCGGTAGGTCCTCGTGAAAATCGGCAGGACCGGTGGGGCGGTTGAGGGAAACGGCGGCCCCGCCGGTCAGGGCGTGCGCTTGGTCTTCGGCCTGGTGGTCGGCGGTGCCGCGGTCGTCGGCGGCGCCGTCGCCGGTGTGGTGGACGACGAGGTCGGGACGCTCGACGACGGCGTCGGCGCCGCGCCGACGAGGATCTTGTTCGCCAGCATCGGGTAGTGAACCTCGTAGTGCTGGCGCCGTTCGGGCCGGCCGGGCTGGTCGATGACGCGGTCGAACTCCACGTCGTAGCCCGTCTCGCCGGACTGCACCGTCGCGCGTTCCCCGGCCGCGAGCGTCGGGCAGACGTTGTTCGCGTCGTCCTTCGGATCGGTGACCGGGCACTGCACGATCGTGTCGGTGATCGGCACCGTGTTCAGGATCTTGCGATTCTCCTCGCGTACCGTGCGGCCGTCGTTGTTGCCGTACAACGACACGGTGATCGAGGTCGCGGTGTAGCTCGTGCGTATCAGCACGCCGTGCGTCGTGTCGTCGCGGAACTTCAGATCGACCGAGGGGTAGTTGATGGTCGCTTCCCGGCCCATCGGATACCTCGAGATGTAGTAGTGGTGCGGCGAGTGTTCGGTGTCTTCGTAGCCGCCGAAAAACACCGCGTTGTACAACGTGGTGGTGAGCTGGCTCACTCCACCGCCGTAGTCCTCTCCGAACCCGTCCTCGACGATGATCGGCGCCTTGACGTAACCCTTCTGCGGGGTGCGCGGGCCGAGCTTGGCGTTCAGCGAGAAGGTTGCACCCGGTTCGACCACGGTGTTGTTCAACACGTCGGCGGCGAGGTGGATGTTGTGCACACGCGGCTGGCCCGCGGGGTGGTAGGTCGTGAACGACGACACCTGTCCGGTAATGCCGAGCCGTTGAGCCCATGCGGTGTCGTGCGCGGGATGCGACTGGCGCACCGTGGCGACGACGGTCGTGACGCCGCGCAGGATCGAGGCGCCGATCGCGCCGGTGTCGAGCTCGTAGCCGTCGCGCGACGGGACGACGCTCACGGTGTTGGTCGCGTCGACCGAGAAGGTCGCGTCCGCCGGCGCCTGGAGCGTGCCCGCGAACGCCGGCGTGAGCACGGTGCCGAGCTGCGCGGGGTCGACGGTCAACGCGAGCTCGTGCCCGTCGACCCGGGAGCCGAGCGTCGCGGCCAGCTGCGGCGCGGTCAGCTCGACGGTCGTCGTGCCGGCCACGATCCGGTGCGGCGTGGCCAGCAGGGTCCGGGCCCGAGCCGCGGCGGTCTGGACCGCGGCTGCGTCTACCGCGGGAGTGATGGTCCCGATCGGCAGATCGATCGCGGCGCGCGGCCCCATCGTGAGCGCGCGCACCAGCCGGGCCTCGGCCGAGCTGCGTTCGAGCCCGACACCGGCGTGCGGCACGATCGGCACCACGCGGGTCCCCTCGAAGCGCAGGCCGCCCTCGACGAACCCGCTCTGGAGCGCGTTCGACCATCCGTCGAGCAAGCCTTGCAAGCTCGCGTCGTCGTAGTGCACGGCGAGCGCGACCGTCTCGGGGCGGAACCGGCGCAGCACCGTGTCGGTCGCGGTCGCGAGGGGATTCGAGTCGCGCCCCGCGTCACGCACGCGTTGCATTGTGGCGTCGACGTCGACGGTGAATCCGATGAGCGCGGGGTCGACGGAGAAGGTGCGCGTCCCGGCACGCGTCCGGATCGGCGAGCGCTCGAGCTCGGCCGCGAGGCGCGTGATCGCGTCGCGGGCGGCGGCATCGTGCTCGCCGCCCACGGCGACGCCGTCGACGCGCACGCCCGGCAGGACGCGCCCCGAGTACGCCGCATGCTCGGCCCACGAAGCGAGCGCGACGAGCGCGCCGAGAGCGATGACGGCTCCGCCCAGCACCAGCACGACTCGGCGGAGGCGCACGCGGCCCGCCTGCTCGTGCCTCACCATCGGCGGCAGGCTAGCCAAGCGCGGAAGAATGCCCGCATGCGCGACGAGCTCCGACGGCGGTTGGCCGACCTGGGCGCGGCCGACGACGACCTCGATCGGGCCGAGCGCGAGGGCTGGCTCCCGCTCTTGGCGCTCGACCGTGTGTTGTTGCCCGGTGCACCCATCTACGACGTCAGTGGCGTGGCGCGCGCGACCGGCGTCGACGAGTCACTGTTGCACCGCCTGTGGCTCGCGCTCGGGTTTCCCGATGTGCCATCGGACGCGCAAGTGTTCACCGAGAGCGAGGTGGCCGCCGCGCGCCGTCTGTTCGCGCGGGCTCAGGCGGACGATCTGGACCGGGATGCCCTGGTGCGTCAGGTGCGCGTCGTGAGCGCGTCGATGGCGCGTGTCGCGAGCGTCGAGGCCGACGCGATCGTCGACGTGATCTACCGGCTCGCCGCGACCGATACGCCGGTCGACGAAATCGCCGAGGTGCTTCTCGATCCGGCGCGGGTCGACGACCTCGCCACGCTGATCGACTACGAGCACCGGTTGCAGCTGCGGGCCGCGCTGTGGCGGAGGCTCGCGCTCGATGCCGCGCCCGCGGCGGTCGTGGCCGTCGGCTTCGCCGACCTGGCCGGGTACACGAAGCGTACCGAGCACCTCGACGCCGACGAGATCGCGTCCCTCGTCGAGCGATGGGAGGAGCGGGCGTACGACACCGTGACCGACCGGGGCGCCCGCGTCGTCAAGACGATCGGCGACGAGGTCATGTTCGTGGGTCTCGTCGAGCAGGCCGTCGACGCGGCACTCGCGCTGCGCGACGCGGCCGAGCACGACGAAGTGCTCTTGCCCGTGCGCACCGGTCTCGCTTCCGGCGCGGTCGTGCTCCGCAACGGCGACGTGTACGGGCCGGTCGTCAACCTCGCCAGCCGCCTCACCGAGATCGCACCGAGCGGGACGATCCTCGTCCCGGCGAGCCTGCGCGGCGACCTTCACGACGAGACGTTGGTGTGGGAGCCGTTCGGCACGCGCCGTCTCCGGAGTATCGGTCCCGTCGAGATCCTGACGCTGCGGCGCAGCGGGTAGCGTGGATTCCGTGACGGATGCGGAGCGCTTCGAGGCAGACCGGTTGTGTCTGTTGCAGGTCCACGCGCACCCCGACGACGAAGCGTCGAAGGGCGCGGGGACCACGGCCAAGTACGCGGCCGAGGGGGTGCACAACGTGCTCGTGTGCTGCACCGGCGGCGAAGCGGGCGACATCCTGAATCCCGCGGTCGAGCATCCGGGGTCGGCGGAGGCGATGCGCGAGCTCCGCATGGCCGAGCTGCGCGAGAGCGTGCGCGTGCTCGGTTACGGGTCGCTGCACCTGCTGGGGTATCACGACAGCGGGATGCCCGACACCGACACGAACGCGCGTCCCGACAACTTCGCGAACGCGCCGTTGGAGGAAGCCGTCGGCCGCCTGGTGCGCATCATCCGCGAGGAGCGGCCCCAGGTGATCATCACCTACCGCGAGGACCGGTCGTTCTATCCGCATCCGGATCACATTCGCGTGCACGAGATCTCGCTGCCGGCGTTCGATCTCGCGGGCGATCCGGAGGCGTATCCGGATGCGGGGGAGCCGTGGCAGCCGCTCAAGCTCTATTTCGTGTCGTGGTCGATCGCCCGCGTGAAGGCGCTGCACGAGGCGTATCTGCGGCGCGGTGAGGAGAGCGTGTACGCGAGCTGGTTCGAGCGCGGCTTCGACGCGAACCGCACCGACGACTTCACGACGCTGATCGACGTCGGCGACTTCCTCCACAAGCGGCGGGCGTCGTTGCTGGCGCACCGCACCCAGGTCGATCCCGAAGGCCATTGGATGCGCCTCCCCGACGACGTCATCCGCGAGGTGTTCCCGTGGGAGGAGTTCACGCTCGCGCGTTCGCTCGTCGACAACCGGGTACCCGACGGTGAGTTCGAGGACGATCTGTTCGCCGGGATCCGCGAGCCGGTGAACCGGTGAGCCGGAGGTCGGTGCACCGGTGATCGTCGAGTTCGTCGTCGCCGCGGGGAAGAAGGAACAGGCGCGCGCGTGGGCGCAGATCGAAGGCGGCGCGGTCGCACGGCGCGGCGACGGCCCGCCCGGCGACCCGGCCGACATCGTGTTCACGGCCACACCCGCCGATGCCCACGCGCTCTACGAGGGCGCGCTCGACCTCTCGGTGGGGTTCATGCGCGGGCAGGTGAAGATGGCCGGCGACTTCGGTGCCCTGCTCGAGTTCCTGCCGCTGACCGCGGGTGCCGAGCCCGCGGTCCCCGTCGCCACCCTCCTCGAACTTGCGTGACACGACCACCGCCACGGTGGATATGTCACGCAAGGTGCGCATCGGGAGGCGTCAGAGAGGTCGGAGAGGGAGGCGGCCGCCCATGAAGACCCGCGACACCCGGGCGCCGCACTTGCCGTAGAACCGCAGGTTGCTCACCCATGAGATCTCGCCGGTGGCGCACCCGCGCTCGGCGAGATCGGCGCACAGCGCGGCGACGACTGCCGAACCCACGCCGCCGTGCTGCAGCGCCGGGTCCGTGGCCATCGGGCCGATCCAGCCGAACCGGTTGACCGAATGGCAGCCGAAACCGATCGTCGCGCCGTGCGCGTCGCGCGCCGCGAACGCGGTGCCGAGCATCACCGCCCGATCGAGCTCGGGCACCCAGTACGGATAGGCCCGCGCCGCGAAGTCGTGCGCACCGGTGCCCGTCTCGCGCTCGACGACGACGCCCGGCGGCGGCTCGCGTCGAAAGCTCGTGTCGACGGCCATGTTGGTGCCGAGCCAGTCGCGCTCGAAGCCGCACGCCTCGAGCAGCATGCCCGCGCGCGTGTTGAAGAGGTCGACGCCGGGCCACACGTACCTCGGCACCGCGCTCGCAAGCAGCAAGTCGCGGGCGCCCCGGGCGCGGGCGCGCTCGGCGACCGCGTGCACCAGCTCCTTGCCCCGCCCCTTCTCCCGGGCGCCGGGTGCGACGGCGACGAGGATGAGCCAGGCCGCGACGTGCTCGCCGAAGCGCTGTGTCTGCAGCACGGCCGCGCCCTGCTCGTCGCCGACGATCTCGTCGTCGAGGCCGTCGCCGTTGGAGCCGAAGCAGAGGTAGTCGAGCTCGCCGCGCGTGAGCCGTTCCCCGGGCATCGCGGCCGCACAGAGGCCGGTGAGTGTTTCCGGCGTGATGTTCACGAACGTTGGAGGTCGCGCAGCTCGCGGTACCCGATCGGTGTCGCTCCGGCGCGCTCGACGAGATCGCGGAACGCCGGATCGCTCGTGAGGCACGCGTGGTCCTCGACGCGGTTCGCCCAGTCGGGATGCGACGCCCGCAGCTCGTCGGTGTCGATCGCGGGGTGCAGATACACCTCGGTGACGCCGGACCGGAGGTCGAACAGGGCCTTCTCGATGGTGCGCCGCGACCCGACGTTGGGGACGTACACGAAGTGGTCCGGGAAGATCACGCCTTCTTCCTCCGCGAGGCGCCGGTACGGGAACCCAATGAGCCGTTCCCCGCGTGCGCCGGCCATGCGGAGCGGCAGGCGGAAGTCGACGGCCAGCTCGAGGTACACGTCGAAGAACTCCGCGCGCAGCTGCAGCGTGCCCATGTGCGAGTCGAGATGCGACACGTCGAAGCCCCAGTAGATCGCGCGTTCGATCTGCGCCCGGCACTCCTTGCGCACCTCGTCGCTGTCGGCGTGGTCCCAGACGTCCTGCACGGTGCGGGGGAAGCCGCCGTCGCCGTCGAGCAGGCTCGGCGAATGGGTGATCGGCCCCCACCGGTAGGTCTCCCACTCGGCGTTCAACGTGAGGTGCACGCCGACGTCCTCGCCGCGGTACATGGCGGCGGCGTCGCGCGCCCAGGGGCACGGGACCATGAGCGACGCGCTCGTCGCGATTCCGTCGCGCAGGGCTTCGTAGACGGCGACGTTTGCGGAGCGCGTCGAGCCGAGATCGTCACAGTTCACGATCAGCAGCTTGGCGTCGGGAGCATGCCCGAGCCGTTCGGCGAGTGCGGCCGTCACGACACGGCAGACTACGCGAAGTTCCGCGTGAGCAGTTCGCCGGCGCGGCCGACGGTTTCGGGGTCGGAGAGCGGCATGTTGAAGATCAGGCCGTCGAGGCCGGAGCCGATCAGGCTTTCGACGTCGCGGAGCACGTCGTC
>DATMUX010000714.1:0-2101 GCA_035563695.1 Acidimicrobiia bacterium | reverse complement strand
CTCGCGGTGACCCTCGACGAGGAGTGGCCCCGCGCCATGGTCCTCAGGGGGGCCAAGCGCAAGGGCGTGCGCTACTTCGGTCCGTACGCGCATGCGTACGCGATCCGCGAAACGCTCGACCTCTTGCTGCGGACGTTCCCGATCCGCACCTGCACGAAGCCGAAGTTCGACCGTCATCATCGGCTCGGTCGGCCGTGCCTCTACGCGCACATCGAGAAGTGCGCGGCTCCCTGTGTCGGCGACATCGGCGAGGCCGAGTACGGCAAGCTCGTCGGCGAGCTGCTCGACTTCCTCGACGGCGAGCACGACACCGTGCTGAAGCGTCTCGAGCGCCGCATGCAGGAAGCATCCGACCAGCTCGAATTCGAGCGCGCGGCGCGCCTGCGCGACCAGCTCGCGAGTGTGCGCAAGGCCATCGAGCGCCAGCAGATGGTCGCCTCGCGCGAGGAGGATTTCGATCTGATCGGCATCGAGGAAGACGCGCTCGAGGCGAGCGTGCAGGTGTTCTACGTGCGGCGGGGGAGAGTCGTCGGGCGCAAGGGACTCGTGGTCGACAAGGTCGAGGACGTCGAGACGCCGGCGCTCGTCGCTCGCATCGTCGAGCAGCTCTACGCCGACGCCGCTCGCGACGACATTCCCCGAGAGATCCTGGTGCCCGTCGAGCCCGAGGATCACGACCTGTACGAGGAGTTCCTCGCCCTGAACCGTGGCGCGCGGGTCCGCATTCGCGTCCCGCAGCGCGGCGGCAAGCGCGAGCTGCTGCAGACGGCGACGCTCAACGCCCGCGAGAGCTTCCAGCGGCACAAGCTCCGCCGTTCGGCCGATCACAATGCGCGGGCGCGCGCGCTGCTCGCGCTCCAGGAGGCGCTCGACCTGCCCGAGGCACCGCTGCGCATCGAGTGCTTCGACATCTCGAACCTGCAGGGAACCGAGATCGTCGGCTCGATGGTGGTGATGGAGGATGGGCTGCCCAAGCGGTCCGACTACCGGCGGTTCAAGGTGCGCGGGCTCGACGGCCAGGACGACTTCGCATCCATGGAAGACGTGCTGACGCGCCGGTTCCGCAACTACTTGCGCGAGCGCGACGAGGGCGCGCACGCGGGCAAACGATTCGCGTACCCGCCGAACCTGCTGTTGATCGACGGCGGCAAGGGCCAGCTCAACGTCGCGGTGCGCGTGCTCGAGGAGCTCGGGCTCGAGGACATCGCCGTCGCGAGCCTCGCCAAGCGCTTCGAGGAGGTCTACCTGCCGGGGCGCGGCGAACCCGTCCGGATCCCGCGCGATTCCGAGGCCCTGTACCTGCTCCAGCAGGTACGCGACGAAGCCCACCGGTTCGCGATCACCTACCACCGCCAGCTGCGCGGGAAGAAGATGACGACGTCAGTGCTCGACGGCGTCGCCGGTCTCGGCCCCACCCGCAAGCAGCGCCTGTTGAAGGAGTTCGGCTCCGTGAAGAAGCTGCGCGAGCTCGACGAGGCCGAGCTCGTCGCGTTGCCGTGGTTGCCCGATGCCGTCGGCCGGGCCGTCCATGCGAAGCTCCACGGTCCGGCGCGCGCGAACATGAAGCAGGCATGAACGCCACCGCCCCGCTCGACGTGACCATCATCACCGGCATGTCCGGTGCCGGCCGCTCCGAGGCCGCGCACGTCCTCGAGGACCTCGGGTACTTCGTCATCGACAACCTGCCCCCGATGCTGATCGGCAAGGTGGCCGAGCTGGCGCGCGGGGGAGGGACGCCGACGCGGTATGCGCTCGTCGTCGACGTGCGCAGCGGCGACTTCCTACAAGATCTCTCGCAGGCGATCGACGAGCTGCACCGGCACGGTGCGCGCACGCGCATCCTGTACCTCGACGCGTCCGACGAGTCGCTGGTGCGCCGCTACGAAGCGAGCCGTCGCCGGCACCCCTTGTCGGACACGGAGCGCGTGAGCGACGGCATCACACGGGAACGCGCGCTGCTGGAATCGCTGAAGGGTGCGGCCGACCTGATCGTCGACACCTCGAACCTGAACGTGCACGAGCTCCGCGATCGACTGCACGAGCTGTTCGCCGATCACGCCACCGACACCTCGCTCCAGGTGAACGTGGTGTCGTTCGGGTA
>DATMUX010000713.1:0-2015 GCA_035563695.1 Acidimicrobiia bacterium | reverse complement strand
ATTCGGGGGCAATTAGCTGCAAGAGCCGATCGGCCGGGGCGAGAGGGGCGAGGCCTCTGCTCACCCGTCAGCGGGCGAATCGAGGCTGGCGCGAACGTCCTTCATACGTCTGTAGAGCCGGAGCGGATGCTCGGGTGCTCGGATGAAACCGTACCGCTCGTAACAAGCAGCCGCTTCTTCGTCGACAGCATCCACTACGATGAGACGTGCCGCAGCGACCTCCCCGGCAGCGACCGCCTTCCGCAGTGCTTCGGCGAGAAGCATTGCACCAACGCCTCTTCCCTGCTCTGGCCGGTCGACTGCCAGCCTGGCCGGCAACACCATGCCGACCGGATACGCCGGCATGCCGCGAGCGAGCTTTGCAGGAGCCTCGGCCCGAAGTACTGAGCCCATGGTGAGGCTGAAGTAGCCGACGATACGACCAGTTCGAGTGGCGACGAACGTCCGCGCCGAGTCCATGTGTTGCGCTGCGAGTGCGTGGCGGCGAAGCCACTCGTCGAGCACCCCGTTTCCCGAGTCGAAGATGCTGACGTCGTGGTGGGCATCGAGCCGTTCGAGCAGGACTCGCGGGGCGCGGCTCACGCCTCGCGAAGCTTCGGGTTGTTCTTGAACAGGTCGACGAGCTCCGGCACGGGTTTGGCGGGTTTGTCGAGCTCGGCGATGAATCGGTCGAACGCCTGGTTTGATAGCACCAAATCGTGGTGTTGCTTCACTACCCGCTTCGCCCGTGAGGTGACGGTGTCGAGCACGAACGCCGTCACTGTGGTGTCCTCGAGGTCTGCCGCCTGACGGATGAGCGCGTCCTGCTCTGGGGTAACGCGGACTTCCAGCCGATGACGTCGGGGTTTGATAGCACGATCGCTCACAAGTTGAGCATAGCCCCTGTCCGGACACTGTCCGGACACGGATCTACCCAACCATCCATCGTCCCGGTCGACACCTCATGCGCGCCCCGAAACGGCGGGCAGCCCTGACGTCAGCGCGATCTGGCGATGTCACGGGCGACGTGGAAACCTTCGCCCCGTAGCGACTTTTTGAACGACAATGCCGCTGTGATTGCGGCGGCCCCGAGATAATCACCCTCGTGACGGCGAAACGAATGAACCGCGAGCAGTTCTTTCGGGTGGTGTCCCAGCTCGACGAGGATCGCCTGCGGACGGCACTGTGGAACCTCTACTGGCGCGGCACGGCGAACGTGCGGGAGCGTATCGAGGTCGAGCTCGCGAGCGACGGGCGCACTCGCCCGCCGCGCCACGCGAAGGAGCCCGTCGATCCGGAGACGGTGCGGGACGAGGTCGATGACTTCGTGGCGCTGGCGCGATCGGGCGCGTACCTGGGCGGGGACCGGCGGGTGTCGCCGCGCGAGCGGTCGCGGTGGCGTTTCACCTTCAAGCGGCTCGCCGCGGAAGCCCAGGACGCGCTGCGAGCCGACGATGCCGAGCCGGCGGCGTCCGCGCTGGAGCAACTGATCGACTTCGCGTGCGAAGCCCACGATTACGACTACTTCCGCTCCGACGATCCGGTGGCGGCGGCGGGCTTCGTGGTATCCGATGTGGCGGCGGTGTTGTGGGCGTCGACGTGGGAACGCGACGGGTTTCAGGTGTTCGCCGAAACCGCTGTGCCGCAGTTGATTCGGTGGGAGTCCAGGCACGGCTGGACCCGTTACGGCGAGGGTTCGGTGGCGGCGAAGGAGACCTCGCTGGCCATCGTGCTCGCGCGCATGCTGCGCGTTCCGGACACGTGGGAAAGCTTCGCCGAGCAGTACGTTCGGGCGCTAGACAAGCTCACCGACGGCGGCGCGTCGGCGCGAAGAATACGCAGTTCGCCGTCGACCGAGCAGGAACGGTCGCAGGCGCTGGCGGAATGGCACGGCCTGCTGCTGGAGAACCTCGCGGACACCGAGGGCGGCCTGCTCGACAGGATCGTCACCCACGCCGCCTTGGGCGGTCCGGAGCAGAAGTTTCTCTCCGCACGGCTCGCACACCGACGCGGAAACACCGACGTCGCCCGCGACC
>DATMUX010000712.1:0-6427 GCA_035563695.1 Acidimicrobiia bacterium | reverse complement strand
CCCGCTTCGCCGCGCAGCTGCCGCACGATCTCGTGTACCTGGCGAAGCCCCGACGCACCGATCGGTTCGCCGTTCGCGATCAGCCCGCCGTCGGTGTTCACGGGGAGCGACCCGCCGATCTCGAGCGCGCCGGCCGCCACGAGCGCTTCCTGGTCGCCGTCGGCGCAGAAGCCGTTCTCGGCGAGGTGGATGACCTCGGCGCCCGCGTCGGTGTCCTGGAGCTGGATCACGTCGACGTCGCGCGGCCCGATCCCGGCCGTCTCGAATGCGGCCCGAGACGCGTCGACGGTCGGGCCGGGCGCCTCGTCCATCGGAAGCCACGGGCTGTGCACCTCGAACGCGCCGAGCCGCCGCGTCCGGACCACGCTGGCGCGCAGGTAGATCGGCTTGTCGGTGTAGCGGCGCGCGTCCTCCGCCCGGCACAGCACGACCGCCGCGGCACCTTCGTCGGGACTGCAGAACATGTACTGCGTCAGCGGGTAGTTGAGCACGGGCGACGCGAGGATCTCCTCCTCCGACAGCGGCTTGCGCCGGAACGCGTTCTCGTTCCGCGCACCGTTGCGGTAGTTCTTCGCGGCCACCTTGGCGAGCGTCGCGCGCGAGATGCCGTGATCGTGCATGTACTTGTTGATCTTCATCCCGAAGAACTTCGTGGTGACGAAGTGGCCGAGCTCGCCGTACCAGGAAGGGCACGCGTACAGGCGCGGGTCGGCGCTGAATGCTCCCGGGAGGTGCTTGTCCATACCGACCGCGATGCCGAGGCCGTGCTCGCCCAGGCGTATCGTCTGCGCCGCCAGCGACAGCGCGCTCGCGGCGGTTGCGCAACCGTTGTATACGTCGGTGAACGGAATGCCGGTCAGGCCCAGGAGCGCGACGACCGCGTCGGGATTGTCGACTTCGTAGCTCCCGCCGAATGCGAACTGGATCTGGCGCCACTCGACACCGGCGTCGGCGAGCGCGCGCCGGATCGCGACCGCGCCCATGTCGATGCCCGAGACGCCGTCGAAGCGCCCGAACGGGTGCAGCCCCACTCCGATGATCGCCACGTCGGCCGGCATCGCGCGCTCCTCAGTCGACGGGCCGGAACGCGAAGGTCACGACCTCGTTGCCGTCGTCGTCGGTGCGGAAGGGCACGACGACGAGCTCCATGTCCATCCCGATCGCCAGCGCGTCGGGGTTCGCGTCGGTGAGACGCGTCTCGACCTTCACGTCGCCGAGCTCGACGTAGCCCACCGCGAACGGCACGAACGCCTGGCCGGTCGGGCCCGCATAGGGCGGCGCCGGCGGCGGGAACTCCTGGGTCGTCCACGCCCACAGCCGGCCGCGCCGGGCGAGGAGGTGTTCGGCCATCTCGGTCGACGCGCAGCGGGGGCACGAGTCCTGGGCCGGGAACGTCACGATCGCGCACGAGGTGCAGCGGCTGCCGATGAGCTGTGGTTCGTCCGCCGGCCAGGTGAAGATGTGCTCCGCGACGGGCACCTGCGCCATCACGCGCTCCTTTCTCGTCCCGACGCCGGCGCGACGCGCGTGCGCAGCTCGTCCTTCACGACCTTGCCGGTTGCGTTCACCGGGAGCGCGTCGAGCACCTCGACGGCGCGCGGGACCTTGTAGTTCGCCATCTCACCCCGCGCCCACTCGATGACCTCCGCGGGCTCGACCGGCGGTCCCGGCGTGAGCACCACGAACGCCATCCCGACCTCGCCGAGGCGCGCGTCGGGAACGCCGATCACCGCGGCCTGGGCGATGCGCGGATGACGCAGGAGCAGGTTCTCGATCTCGGCCGGGTACGCGTTGAAGCCGCCGACGATGAACATGTCCTTGATGCGCCCCACGATGCGGAGATAGCCGTCGGCGTCGAACGTGCCGAGATCGCCGGTGTGCAGGAACCCTTCCGTATCGATCGCGGCCGCGGTGGCGTCGGGGTCGTCGAGGTAGCCGCGCATGACCGTCTCGCCCCGGACGATGACCTCGCCCGGTTCGCCTGGCCCGGCGTCGGCTCCGGCCTGGTCGACGGTGCGCACGTCGAAACCGGGCCACGGGACGCCGACCGTCGTGGCGACGTGCTCGAAGTCGTCGCCGGGCTTGCTGCCGGTCACGGTCCCGGCCTCGGTCAGGCCGTAGCCGGTGAGGATGCGTTCGAACGGCAGCTCCTCGCGGACGCGCCGGATGAGCTCGACCGGGATATCGGCCGCGCCCGTCACCGCGAGCCGCAGGCTCGAGATATCGCGCGTCGCGCGGTCGGGGTGCTCGAGCAGCGACTGGTAGAGCGTCGGCGGGCCCGGAAGGACGGTGATGCGCTCGCGCTCGACGAGATCGAGCACGACGCCCGGATCGAACACCGCAACCGGGAAGATCGTGGCGCCGCGCATGAGCGACGCGAGGCAGCCCGCCTTGTACCCGAAGATGTGGAAGAACGGGTTGACGATCAGGTACCGGTCGCCGGGCCGGAGATCCGCCCAGTCGCACCAGTCGAGGTACGCGCGCAGCGTCTGGCCGTGCGTCATCACGACGCCTTTCGGGCTGCCGGTCGTCCCCGACGTGAACACGACGTCGCTCGGGTCGTCGGGACCGATCGCCGCGACGCGCGCGTCGAGCAACCCCGCGCCGACCGCGTGGCCGCGTTCGAGGAAGTCGTCCCACGCGACTGCGTCGTGCGCGTCGCCCGAGAGCACGATCGTGTGCGCGAGCGAGGGGAGCGGAACCCCGGCGTTGCGGAGGAGCTCCGGGTAGTCGGTGTCGAGGAAGCCCCGGACGGTGAACAACGCGCGGGCGTTGCTGCGCGCCAGCACGTACGCGGCCTCCGCGCCCTTGAAGCGCGTGTTGACGGGAACGAGGACGCCACCCGCGGTCGTCACCGCGAGCGCGGCGATGATCCATTCGGGCGAGTTCGGCGCCCACACCGCGACGCGGTCGCCGCGCTCGATTCCCGAAGCGAGCAACGCCCGTGCGGCGGCGTCGACCGTCGAGGACAGGTCACCGAACGTCAGCCGCCGCGCCCCGGACACGACCGCCGCGCCGGCGCCGTCGCGCCGCGCGGCGTCGCGGACCATGGCGGGAATCGACGGCCACGTGACCTCGCTGAGCACCATCGGGAGCCTAACACCTGCGGAAAGTACGTTTCCACTACGCGGATATCTGGTTATCAAAGGCCCGCGACCGTTTGCCACCCCGGACGCGAGCCCCGAGTGAAGCCGCTGTGGCATGTGTCTCAGAACCGTGCGCCGTCTCCAGCGCGCGCCTCGCCCCGGCCGACACCAGTGGTGACTGTCCGTCAGCGGGGGATGCTGGCGGCCGGTCCATGCTGTGTGGGCACCGTTCCCCCTCGCTGCCCCCGCGGCATTGGCGATGTCCCCGCGAAGTAGCAGCCTCTCCTTGCCCTGCGCGGGGGCATCGTCGCGGGCGCGTACGGGCGGGCGCGCGCGTCAGGCTACGCGGACCGGAAGCTCGTCCATCGCGACGAGGATCGGGTTGTCGATGCCGAAGGCGTTGTAGGAGGGCGGGCCCAGCGCTTCGATGTCGCGGGCGCGCGCGAGCAGCTCCTCAAACAGGATCGTGATCTCGCGTTTGGCGAGATTGGCGCCGAGGCAGTAGTGCGGGCCTCCACCGCCGAACGCGACGAGCGGGTTGGGGTTCCGCCGAATGTCGAACCGGAACGGATCGTCGAAGACGTCCTCGTCGCGGTTCGCCGACGGGTACCACAGCGTGACGCGGTCGCCGGCGGCGATCGGCACACCGCGGATCTCGGTAGCGCGGGTCGCTCGGCGCGCGAAGTAGCCGACGGGCGACGACCACCGCAGGATCTCCTCGACCGCGGTGCTCATCACGCCGGGGTCGGTGCGGAGCGCCTCGAGCTGCTCGGGATGGGCGAGGAGGGTCGACAGGCCCGCCGAGATGGCGTTGCGGGTCGTTTCGCTCCCCGCGACGGTCAGCACCATGAAGAACAAGTCGAGCTCGGCCTCGCCCAGCGCGGTGCGCCCGCCGTCGTCGGTCTCGACCTCGACCGTCGACAGGATCGTCCATACGTCGTCCTGCGGGTGGGCCCGTTTGGTCCGTCCGAGCTCCTGGGCGTACTCGAACATCTGTACTTGCGCGTCGAGGCCGCCCTGGAGGAACTCGTTCGCGAGCGCGAACACGTGCGGGCGGTCGTCGACGGGGATGCCGACGATGTCGGCGATCATGTTCATCGGCAGCTGGTACGCGACCTCCTGGACGAAGTTGCACGTGCCCAACTCGAGCGCGCGGTCCATGATCGACGTGGCCCACCGTCGCGCCTGCTCGTCGAGGCTGCGGACCATGCGCGGGGTGAAACCGGCGCTGATCAGGCGGCGCAGCCGGGTGTGCTCTCGACCGTCCATGCTCACGAGCATGAGGCCGTTCATCTCGGGTTGCAGGCTCAACTGCGGTCCGTCGAATGCGCTGAAGAGCTCGCTGTCGCGGTTCGCGGCCTGCACGTCCTCGTGCTTCGACAAGACCCAGAACCCGGGATCGTGCCTCCCCCGGAGATCGGCCGCGATCGGCTGCCAGCGCACCGGTTGTTCACGACGCAGCACCGTGAAGACGTCGTGCGGGAAGCCGTTTCGATAGAGCTCGAGTTCGGTGAGGTCGATGTGGGTGAGGTCGATGTCGCGGAGGTCGCGGGCACCGAGCGTGCTGTCCGCCATGAGGGGATATTCGCAGACGCGGGACGCGCCCGCATGCCCGCGGCGACCGCCGCGGCCTTCCTCAGCCCCGGTATTCCCTGACCGGGTCGAGGGTGACGGTGACGGACCGGTCGTCGTCGCAGTCGAACTGGCCGGGTGCCGCACCGGTGTCCCGCATGGCACGGATGTTACGCAAGGAAGCACGTTGCCCGGTTTTGGCGACACTTCGTGATCGCGGCGCGCACAGATCGTCGCCAAAACCGCTCGGCGGGCGTCGGCCCCGGTTTTTGGCGACACGAGGTGATCGCGGCGTGCACCGATCGTCGCCAAAACGGCTCAGGCGGCGTCGATGCGATGAAGACGTTGCCCGCAAGATCGAGGAGGTGACATGCTCGGGCCGGGTCCGCGTCGAGATCGGGGGGACATGTTCAACGAGATCTCAGACCTTCCGCCCCGCGTCATCGGGTTCGAGGTGGCGGGCAAGCTGGTCGTGGAGGATTACCGCGACATTCTCCTGCCCGCAATCGAGAAGGCGGCCCGGTCGGGTGAGGTGCGCATCGTCATCGTCATGCCCGAGTTCGACGGCCTCACCTGTGGCGCGCTGTGGCAGGACCTGAAGATGGGTGTCGAGCACTGGGGAGCGTGGAAGCGCATTGCCCTGGTGACCGATATCGAATGGATGGTCCATGCGACGCACTGGTTCGGTTGGATGACACCGGGCGAGGTCAAGCACTTCCCCATGGCGGAGCGAGCTGCGGCGATTGCGTGGGCCGCGGGCTGACGCGGCGCGCTTCGCCACCGTAACGACCGCGGTAACCCCGTCTCAGCGAGGCACGTCGCCGGCCAGGGTGATGCGGTGCATCGTGCGCGTGAACCCGTGATAGTCGTTGATCGGGTTGTGCATCGTGCACCGGTTGTCCCAGAGCGCGAGCGAGCCGGGCGCCCACCGGAACCGGCAGGTGAACTCCGGGCGCACCGAGTGCTCGAACAGGTAGCGCAGCAGCGGCCGGCTCTCCTCGACGGTCATGTTCGCGAAGCGGGCCGTGTGCGCGACGTTCACGTACAGCGCCTTGCGCCCGGTCTCGGGATGCGTGCGCACGACGGGATGCTCGGCGACGTACTCAAGATCGGCGTCCGTTCCCGAATCGCGGATCCGGTCCTCGCGCGTCTTCGACACGTCGGCGAGCGCCGAGCTGTTGACCGCGCGCAACCCGTCGAGCAGCTGCCGCAGGCCGGGCGAAAGCGCCTCGTACGCCGCATACATGTTCGCCCACATCGTGTCGCCGCCCCGAGGCGGTACTTCGCGCGCGAGCAGCAACGTCGCCATCGGAGGACACTCGAGATACACGGTGTCGCTGTGCCAGATGCCACCGAAGTTCACGGTCTCGTGGGGCAGCTTGCTGACGCTGATGATCTCCGGGTACCCCTCGATCCCCTTGACGAACGGGTACTCGACGGGCGTTCCGATGCGGCGCGCGAACACGAGGAACCGCTCGGGCGTCAGGTGCTGATCGCGGAAGAACACCACGAGGTGCTCCAGCCACGCCGCGCGGATCTCGGCGACCGTGGCGTCGTCGAGGTCGGCCGCGAGGTCGACCCCGCTGATCTCGGCGCCGAGCGCGCCCGCGATCGGTTCGGCGGAGATGGTCATGCGGCGATCGTCACGCGCTGATGGTCATGGTGAGGCTCGCAGATCCTCCGACGCCCCCGGCGCCTGCGAGAACGAGACTAGCAGAAATCGGATATGGCATTATCATGGTCTGAGCCCCGGACCAGGAACCGCCGAT
>DATMUX010000711.1:0-2240 GCA_035563695.1 Acidimicrobiia bacterium | reverse complement strand
AGATGTTGTGCCCCGCGACCAACATGATGTCGTCGACGCGCCCGAGCAGCCAGAAGTAGCCCTGATCGTCGCGCTTGGCGCCGTCGCCCGCGAAGTACTTCCCGTCGAACCGCGACCAGTACGTGTCGCGGTAGCGCTGCGGATCGCCCCAGATGCCGCGCAACATCGACGGCCACGGGCGCGAGAGGACGAGGTATCCACCGCCCGGGATGCCGACGGGCGCACCCGCGTCGTCGACGATGCTCGCCTCGATGCCCGGCAGCGGGAACGTCGCGGAACCGGGCTTCAGCGTGGTCGCGCCGGGCAGCGCGCTGATCATGATGGCGCCCGTCTCGGTCTGCCACCACGTGTCGACGACCGGGCACCGTTCACCGCCGATCGCCTTGTAGTACCAGACCCACGCTTCCGGGTTGATCGGCTCGCCGACGGTGCCGATCAGCCGCAGTGACGAGAGGTCGCGCTTCGCCGGGAACTCGTCGCCCCACTTCATGAACGTACGGATCGCGGTCGGCGCGGTGTAGAAGATCGTCACCTTGTACTTCTCGACGATCGACCACAACCGATCCTTGCCGGGAAAGTCGGGCGTGCCTTCGTAGAGCACCGACGTGGTGCGGTTCGCGAGCGGGCCGTAGACGATGTACGAATGGCCCGTCACCCAGCCGACGTCGGCGGTGCACCAGTAGACGTCGGTGTCGGGCCTCAGATCGAAGACGTGCTTGTGCGTGTACGCGACCTGCGTGAGGTAGCCGCCCGTCGTGTGCATGATGCCCTTGGGCTTCCCCGTAGTGCCCGAGGTATAGAGGATGTAGAGCAGATCCTCGCTGTCCATCGACTCCGGCGCGGCCTCCGCGGGCTGGCGCGCGACGGCGTCGTGCCACCACAGGTCGCGCCCGTCGCGCATCTCGCACTCGTTGCCCGTGCGCCGCAGCACGAGGACGTGCTCGATCGAGGGAGTCTCGGCGATCGCCTCGTCGGCGATGTCCTTCAGCCGCACGACGGCGCCTCGCCGCCACGCACCGTCGGAGGTGATCAAGACCTTCGCCTCGGCGTCGTTGATGCGGTCCTTCAACGACTGCGCGGTGAAGCCGCCGAACACGACCGAGTGCGGCGCGCCGATGCGGGCGCACGCGAGCATCGCGACCGCGGTCTCCGGCACCATGCCCATGTAGATCGCGACACGGTCGCCCTTGCGCACGCCCAGCTCGCGCAACAGGTTCGCGACCCGGCACGTCTCGTCGAGCAGCTCCTGGTAGGTGACCGCGCGCTCGTCGCCCGGCTCACCTTCCCAGTAGAACGCGACCTGCGCGCCGTGGCCGGCGCGAACGTGGCGGTCGAGGCAGTTCTCCGAGACGTTCAGCTTCCCACCCACGAACCACTTCGCGAACGGCAGGTCCCATTCGAGGATGGTGTTCCACTCGTGGTGCCAGTCGAGCGCGAGCGCCTGCTGCGCCCAGAAACCGTGCCAGTCGCGCTCGGCGTCGTCGTAGACCGCGGCGTCGGTAACGAGCGCGTCCTTCGCGAAGCCCTTGGGCGGCGGGAACGTGCGGCCTTCCTGCAACAGCGCTTCGAGCGTCTCGGTCATGGTGGGGAGGCTAGCGGCCGTGCCCGACCGGGTCGCCGGGCGCGGTCACCGTCGCGTCGGCACGCGCCAGTCGAATCCGCCGGCCGCCGCTTCCTTGGCGAACAACAGCACACGATGGGCACCGAGCCCGGCCGGGTCGGTGAGGGCCTCGGCCTCGCCGACGCGGCTGCGGCCCGCGAGCGCGTCGAGATCGCCGCGGTGCGCGCCCTCGGCCCACGCGCGGCGCCCCTCGTCGACGAGCGCGTCGAGGCCGAGCGCGCGCAACCAGTCGGCCTGGCGCTCGTCACTTACACACGGCATCGGCATCGCGGCCCGCAGCTGCTCGAGCACGACGTCCGCGGTGATGTCCTGCGCGCCGGGATCGTCGAGCGGGTCGGACCCGGGCGCGTGGGCGCGATAGGTGCGCAGCCATGGCCGTTCCGCGAACTCGTCCGCCGCCACCGCGTAATCGATCGCGACCACGAACCCCCGCCGCACCATTGCATCGCAGGCCCGGCCCCATTCCCTGATCCCCCGGGGTAAGGGCACCCGCGCGCCGCTCGGCACGGTGAAGGGCACGTCGAGCTCGACGGGCACGAGCACCTCCTCGAACCGATCCTGACCCGCCGCGCCGACGCGCACCTCGCGCCAGCCGTCGTGCTCCCGTTGCGCGATGCCG
>DATMUX010000710.1:0-7304 GCA_035563695.1 Acidimicrobiia bacterium | reverse complement strand
GGCGTGAAGGTCACCGCCTCCCCGACCGACGGCGGGTGGCTCGTCAACGGCGTGAAGACGTGGGCGACATTCGCGGGCCGGGCGAACGTGCTGATGCTGCTCGCCCGCACGAACTCCGACCGGTCGCTGGGTCACCGCGGGTTGTCGGTGCTCATCGTCGAGAAGCCCCCGGCCGAAGGGCATGCCTTCGCCTTCTCCGACGGCCGCGGCGGCACGATGGAAGGCCGCGCGATCGACACGATCGGCTACCGCGGCATGCACTCCTACGAGGTGGCGTTCGACGACTGGTTCGTGCCGGCCGCGAACCTCGTGGGGGGCGAAGGCGGGCTCGGACGCGGGTTCTACCTCCAGATGGCCGGCTTCGAGAATGGGCGTCTGCAGACCGCGGCCCGGGCCGTCGGCCTCATGCAGGCCGCGTTCGAGGCGGGCCTTGCGTACGCGCAGGAGCGCAACGTGTTCGGCGCGGCCGTGTTCGACTACCAGCTCTCGAAGGCCAAGCTCGCCCGCATGGCCGCCCTCATCCAGGCCGGCCGGCAGTTCTCCTACGACGTCGCGCGCAAGATGGCGGGCGGGCAGGGCACGCTCGAGGCGTCGATGGTGAAGGCGTACGTGTGCCGTGCGGCCGAGTGGGTCACCCGCGAAGCGATGCAGCTGCACGGCGGCATGGGCTACGCCGAGGAGTTCACGGTGTCGCGGCTGTTCGTCGACGCGCGTGTGCTGTCGATCTTCGAGGGCGCCGACGAGACGCTGTGCCTGCGGGTGATCGCGCGCCGGCTCGCGGAGAACGCCCTCGCGTGACCGGCGGACACCGCGGGTCGAATTGCCCAAAACCTGGCAAACCCTTCCCAATAGGTATGTTCGGCGCGTATCCTCGAAGGCGGGGCTGGGATCACCAGCAGTGGGGCCGGCAGTGGGGGACGCATGTCGTCAGGATCTGGGTCGTCGGGAGTTGGGTTTTCAGGATCCGGGGTGTCCGGATCTCGTCGTGCGCGAGCGCGGCGCGCGCTCGCCGCGGTCGCGCTGTCGGCCGCGGGCGTCGTGGTACTCGCGCCGGGCATGGCTCACGCGCAGGCGATCTCGCCGGTGTGCGACGCGTTCGCGACCGACACCGACGGCAACCCGACCGGCACCGCGCTGTCGACCGGTAATTCGCTGCCCCCGCTCAACATCCCGAGCCTCGGCCAGGGCGCGAGCGTGACGCCGGGCACGGCCTTCACCGTGAACACGGCCGGCACCAAGGTGACGTTGCCCGCCGTGTTCACGACGAAGGTCGGCACCAACGACGTCACCGTCGGCGTCGTCGAAGTGAAGAACATCGTCATGGCCTTCACCATCGGTGGCGCGGCCGCCGTCGGCGCGCCGAAGCTCGCCGGCGGCACGGTGCTCGGCGCGCAGGCGTCGGCCACGCAGTCGAGCTTCACGCTGACGCTTCCCGGCTCGAAGCACGGCAGCAAGATCCCCAAGGGCTCCGCGTTCTTCCCGGGCGGCGCGACCTTCTCGACGCCCGCGATCTCCATGCCGGTGACCGCCCCGAAGGCGCCGGGCACGATCACGACCAGCCTGGCGACGATGAAGATGCTCGTCGAAGTGCTGTTCGGCGGGCAGCCGCTCACCGTCGCACTCGACTGCACGGCGCCGCCCAACACGGTGGGCTCGGTCGGCGTGCAGCTGCCGGGCGCGCCGGGAGCCGTCGACGACGCGGCGAGCACGACGCCGGGCTCACCCGTCACCATCGACGTGCTCGCCAACGACAAGCCGAACGCGCTCGGCACACCTCCCGACCCCGCGACGCTCGCGATCGTCACGGCCCCGGGTCATGGTTCCGCGACGCCGACCGCCGGTCACGAGGTGCGGTACGAGCCCGATTCGACGTTCACCACGAGCGACACCTTCACGTACCGAGTGTGTGCCGCCGTGGCGCAGCCGACGACGACCACGACGGCGAGCACGACGAGCACAACGGCCGGCAACGTGGCCCGGCGGCTCGCCGCGACACCGCCGCCCGGCTCGGAGCTCGTGTGCGCGACCGCGGTCGTCACCGTGTCGGCAGTGCACGTCGAGGTCGCGCCGACCACGTCGACAAGCGTCGCGACGCTTCCGCGCACGGGCGGCTCGAGCACCCCCCTCGCGCTCGCGGGCGCGGGGCTGTGCGCGCTCGGCCTGGCGGCGATCGGCCTGGTCGCGCGGCGCGGCCGGGAGCACCCGCACGGGTAGGCGGCGTCGCCCACCTGTCCCAGATACACCTCTTTGGGTAATTATCCCATATTGGTGATTCCCCGTATTTACGGTATTCTGCGCTCTCCGACGACTCGATCGGAGTCGACCGCGGGCAACCGCGGGAACCAGCGGGCAACAGGGGAAACGGACATGCTCTCACGGAAGGGACGCGTCGCGCGTGCGTTCGCAGGCGGCGTCACGGCGGCGGGGTTGATCGCCATTGCGGCCCCGCCCTGGGCCGGTGTCGCCGGCGCCGCGACGGTCACCATCTCGAACTCGTGCATCGGTTTCGTGATCAACGCCGACGGCACCACCGGTGTCGCCATCCCGCCGGGGGATCCGTTCCCGCTGGCGGCCACCGCATCGAGGACCGGCCAGCCCCGCACCGTCGGCGGCGGTGCCGCCTTCGACGCGGTCGCGGATGCGGCGTCGATCCCCGTACCGAAGTCGGTCGACACGAAGATCGCCGGCATCGGCGTGGTCCCCGTCGTGAACGCCGCGAACATCATCCTGACGATCGAAGTCGGCGGCGCGGCGAGCATCGGCGCGCCGAAGCTGAGCGGCGGCAACGTCAAGGGCGCGACCGCCAAGAAGACGGGGGCCAACCAGGTCGTCGTGACGATGCCCGGCAACCTGTCGGGCGATGGCGGCATCCCCAAGGCCACGGCGCACTTCAAGGGTGGGTCGACGTTCACGAGCCCGAAGATCACGATTCCCGTGAAGGCGGGCAGCGTGGGCACGACGATCGTGACGCGGCTCGTGCACTTCGCCAGTGACTCGGAGGTGCTCCTCGGTACCGCGTCGATCAGCGCCCGCGCCGATTGCATGCCGAGCTCGAACACGCTCGGCACTACTGCGGTGGTCGAGGCGGGCGCACCCAACGCGGTCGACGACGCGGCGACCACCACGCCCGGTCAGGCGGTCACCATCGACGTGCTCGCCAACGACCAGCCGAACTCCGACGGCGCCGCCCCCGACCCGGCGACGCTGGCGCTCACCTCGAAGCCCGGCCACGGTACCGCGGCGCTGACCGCCGACCACGAGGTGACCTATACACCGGCGGCAGGCTTCGCCGGAACCGACAGCTTCACCTACAAGGTGTGCGTCGCGGTTGCGACCGCGACCACCACGACCACGCTGCAGCCCGACGCGCCGCGGCGGCTCGCAGCCGAAGCGGGTACCGAGCTGAAGTGCGACCCTGCGACCGTCACGGTGACCGTCGCCGCGGTCGAGGAGCAGGCCCCGTCGACGACGACGCCGACCACGGTGTCGGCGCTGCCCCGCACGGGGAGCTCGAGCACGCCGCTCGCACTGGCCGGCGTCGGGCTCTGCGTGCTCGGGCTCGCGGCGATCGGCACCGCCCGGCGCGCCGGCCGCACCGGCGCGTCCTCGCGCTAAGTCTCTGCGCTCGGCAGCTCGTGCGTCGGGACCCGGCTCTCCCCGGGTCCCGGCGCCGTGCAAGACTCGGCTCGCCCCTGCTCGAGCGAACGGAGCAGCCGATCATGCCGGCCAACATGTGGAAGAACGCGCGTGACGTCGTCGAGTACGAGTCCGGGCAGGTCGTGTTCGAAGAAGGCGACGCCGGTGACGTCATGTACGCGGTCGTCGACGGCGCGGTCGACCTCAGCCGGGACGGCGTGCCGATCGAGACCGTCGTCGACGGCGGGATCTTCGGCGAGCTGGCACTGATCGACGCGTCGGCGCGCGGCGCGACCGCGGTCGCGTCACGCGACTCCCGCCTGGCCCGGCTCGACGAATCGCACTTCATGTTCATGGTGCAGGAGCACCCGACGTTCGCGCTGCAGGTCATGCGCGTCATGGCCGAGCGGCTGCGCCGCGCCAATCGTTCCTAGCGGGCCGCCTAGAGCCGCGCGAAGACGGGCGGACCCGCACCCGGTGCCGCGAGCCGCGCGCGGGCGCGGGCCGCGAGGCCGGGCACGAACGGCGCGAGCTCGCCCGCGATCAGCGAGGTTGCCGCGACGAGCTCGCTCACGACCGCGGCCCGCTCCCGGCCCGGCAGCTTCCACGGTTGTTCCGTCTCGATGCCGCGATTCACCGCGGCGATCGCGTCGACGAGGGCCTGCGTGGCTCGGCGCAGGTCGAGCACTCCGACCGCGGCGTCGATCCGCTCGGCCAGCGTGAGCACCGCGTCACCGCCGATGTCATGACGAGCATCGTGGACGAGGGCGATGCCGTCCGCGAGCACCGCGACCCGCTGCACCAGGTTCCCGGCACCGTGCGCAAGATCCCGGTTCGCGCACGCGACGAGCCGGTCCTCGGAGAACTCGGCTTCGCCGGCGCGCGGGACCTCACGCGCGCACCACCAGCGCAGCGCGTCGACGCCGTAGCGATCGATCAGCACGTCGGGATCGACCGCGTTGCCGAGCGACTTGCCGATCTTGCGGCCGCCCAGGGCGACGTAGTCGTGCACGAGCAGCTCGTCGGGCAGATCGATGCCGGCCGAGAGCAGGATCGCGGGCCAGATCACCGCGTGGAAGCGCACGATGCCCTTGCCGATGACGTGGCTGCGGCGCGCCGCGGCGGACCACCGCTCCAGGCCCGGCGCGCTGATGTAGTTCGCGAGCGCGTCGAACCACACGTACACGAGCTGCTCCGGATCGCCCGGCACGGGAATGCCCCAGTTGCCGGCGCGGTCGCGGGGGCGCGACACACTGAGATCCCGCACGTCGCCGGCGAGGAAGCCCAGTACCTCGTTGCGCCGCTCGACCGGTTCGATGCGCAGCCGCCCGTCGTCGATCAGCGCGCGGATCGTCGGTGCGTGGCGCGAGAGGCGGAAGAACCAGTTGTCCTCTTCGACATGCCGCAGCGGCGCGTCGTGCTCGGGGCACGGCCCGTCGCGGAACTCCTCGCAGCCGGCGCAGTACCAGCCCTCGTAGCGCGACCGGTAGAGGTCGCCGCTCGCCGCGCAGCTCCGCCACAGCTCCTCCACCACGGGACGGTGCCGGGGGTCGGTGCTCGTGCGGATGAAGTCGTCGTACGAGAGCTCCCACCGATCGGCGAGCTGCCGGAAGCGGGCCGCGTTCCCGGCCACGAACTCGTCGAGGGACTGCGCGGCGGCCGCCGCCGCCTGCACGTTCTTCGCCGCGTGCTCGTCGGTACCCGTGAGCAGGTGCACCCGCCGCCCCCGGGCCCGAGCGTGCCGCGCGACGACGTCGGTCTGGACGTACTCGAGCGCGTGGCCGAGATGGGGGGCCGCGTTCACGTACGCGATGGCAGTGCTGAGCAGTAGATCGTCCATTGGTCGTCCTCCGACATCACGTGTCGGTGAAGGACCACTGGACACGCGAGCTCCCGAATCAGAACGTTGTCAGGGAGCTCCGCATTCGACGCACGGCGCCAGAATATCGGCCGGCTACTCGGGGCTTCTCCGCATTCCCGCGCGCTCGCCGCGCATGACGAACTTGTTCGCCATCTTGCGGCTGGCCTCGTCGATCATCTCGTCGCCGAACATGACGGCGCCCTTGCGGTCGCCCTCGGTCGTGGCCTTCTCGTAGGCCTCGAGGATGTCGAACGCCCGGTCGAACTGCTCCTGAGTGGGCGTGAACACCTCGTTGATGACCTTCACCTGGTCGGGGTGCAGGGCCCACTTGCCGTCGTATCCGAGGATGCGGCAGCGCATCGCGTAGTCGCGCAGTGCGTCGAGCTCGCGGATCTTGAGGAACGGCCCGTCGATGACCTGCAATCCGTTGGCGCGGCCGGCCATCAGGATCTTCGAGAATACGTAGTGGAAGTGGTCGCCGGGATACTCCGGGATCTGCACGCCGCCGGTGAGCACCGGCATCTCGGTCGACGCGGCGAAGTCGGCCGGCCCGAAGATGATCGTCTCTAGGCGGTCGCTGGCCGCGCAGATCTCCTCGACGTTGATGAGGCCCCGCGCCGTCTCGATCTGCGCCTCGATGCCGACGCGCGATTGGCGACCGGTCGTCTTCTCGATCTGGGTGAGGAGCATGTCGAGCGCCTGCACCTCGGCGGCCGACTGCACTTTCGGCAGCATGAGCTCGTCGAGCCGCTCGCCCGCGCCTTCGACCACCTCGACGACGTCGCGATAGGTCCACTCCGTGTCCCACGCGTTCACCCGGACGCACAGGACCGTCTCCCCCCAGTCGAGATCGTTGATCGCCTGCACGACCTTTGCGCGCGCCGCGGGCTTCTCGAGCGGCGCGACCGCGTCCTCGAGGTCGAGGAACACCATGTCGGCACCGAGAGCCGGCGCCTTGCCGAGCATCTTCTCGCTCGAGCCCGGGACCGACAGGCACGAGCGGCGGGGCAGGTTCCGGGAGCGTTCGGACATGCCCGAAGGGTACCGTGCGGTCGTGGCCGCGCTCCCAACCCGCACGCTGCACGAGCTGGCCGACGGTGTATGGGTGTGGTTGCAGCCCGGCGGTGAATCGGGCGTGAGCAATGCGGGTGTGATCGCCGACGACGACGGCCTGACGATCGTCGACACGCTGATGGTGCGTTCGCAGTGGGAGCCGTTCGCGGCGGCGGTCGCCAAGCTGGGGCGGCCGGTGCGGCGGTTGCTGCTCACGCACGCGCACGTCGACCACGTCGGCGGCACCAAGGCGTTCCCGAACGCGTCGGTGCTCGGCTCCGCGCAGACCAGCCAGCTGCTCGACGGCGAGATGCCCGTCGGCGCGTACAAGGCGTTCATGCCCGCGTTCGCGGGCGAGTTCGACGATCTCGCCGAGCTCGGCACGCGTCCGGTCACCCACATCGTCACCGAGGCCGCGCAGCTCACGCCGCGCGTCGAAGTGCTCGTCGCAACCGGCCACACCGCGGGCGACGTCATGGCGCTCGTCGCCGACTGCGACGTCTTGTTCGCGGGAGACCTGTGCTTCTTCGGCGTCACGCCGCTCGCGTTCCAGGGTGATCCCGCGGTGTGGGCCGACGTCCTCGACGCGGTCGCGGAGCTCGCCGACGTCATCGTGCCCGGGCACGGACCGGTCGGCGGCGCGAGCGAGGTGCGCGAGCTGCAGCAGTACTTGCGGCACTGCGTTGCGGGCGCGATCCCGCCCGGACCGTGGGATCGGTGGCCCGAGCGTGAGCCGCGCGACGCGATCAACATC
>DATMUX010000709.1:0-3191 GCA_035563695.1 Acidimicrobiia bacterium | reverse complement strand
GGGTCCGCCCGCGCCGTCGATCGGGTTCGGCGCCGGCATCGAGCGGCTCCTGCTCGCGTGCGACGCCGAGGGCGTGCTGCCCGCGCCGGCGGCGCGCGTCGATGCGTTCGTCGTCGACCTCGTCGGCACCGGCGACGTGATCCGCCTGCTCACCGAGCTGCGCGAGTCGGGGTTGGCGGCCGATCGCGCCTACGGGGGCCGGACGGCCAAGCGGCAGCTCGCGGCCGCGGATCGTTCCGGCGCGACCTGGGCGGTCGTCATCGGCGCCAAGGAGATCGAGCGCGGCGTCGTCGGCGTGAAGGACTTGCGCACCGGCGATCAGATCGAGGTCGAACGCAGCGAGGTCGCGGCCTGGCTGCGCATGAGGAAGGACGAACAACCCACATGATGCGATCGCACCGGGCCGGCGACCTGCGCGCCGGCGACGTCGGCGAGTCCGTGGTGCTGTGCGGTTGGGTCGCACACCGCCGCGACCACGGCGGCAAGGTGTTCCTCGACGTGCGCGACGTCGCGGGTCTCGTACAGGTCGTCGTCGACCCGGCTGCCGCAGGCCTGGAAGCCGCGCACCGGCTGCGCGGCGAATGGGTGGTGCGCGTGATCGGCGACGTGCAGGCGCGCCCGGATGGGACCGTCAACGACGACCTGCCGACCGGAGCGATCGAGGTCGTGGCGCGCGAGCTGGAAGTGCTGAGTGAGGCCGAGCCGCCGCCGTTCCCGCTCGACGAGCGGACCGACGTCGACGAGGTGCTGCGCCTGCGACACCGCTACCTCGATCTGCGGCGCGTCCCGATGCAACGCAACCTGCGCCTGCGTGCCGCGGTCAACCGGGCCATGCGCGACGCGATGACCGAGCAGGGCTTCGTCGAGGTCGAAACGCCGATGCTGATCGCGTCGACACCCGAAGGTGCGCGCGACTTCGTGGTGCCGTCGCGTCTGCATCCCGGTGAGTTCTACGCGCTCCCGCAGAGCCCGCAGCTGTTCAAGCAGCTCCTCATGGTCGGCGGCACCGATCGCTACTTCCAGATCGCGCGCTGTCTGCGCGACGAAGACCTGCGCGCCGACCGGCAGTTCGAGTTCATGCAGCTCGACATCGAGATGACGTTCGCCGATCAGGAGGACGTGCTCGACGCGGTGTCGACGGCGGTGCTCGCGGCGGCCGCGGCGGCCGGGCGCGACACGGAGGCGCCCGCGTCGATCCCGCGCATGACCTGGCACGACGCCATGGAGCGATTCGGCTCTGACAAGCCCGATGTCCGCTTCGGCATGGAGCTCGTCGAGCTGACCGACCTCTTCGGCGACACCGAGTTCCGCGCATTCGCGGGAGCCGACGCGATCAAGGGGATCTGCGTCCGGGATGCGGGCGATCTCGCGCGCTCGCGGCTCGACGCGTTGACCGACCGGGCGAAATCATTGGGCGCGGCCGGCCTCGTGTGGATGCGCGTCCTCGACGGTGGCGCGCTCGACTCGCCCGTCGTCAAGTTCCTGTCCGAGTCCGAGCAGCTGGGACTGTGCGACGCACTGGGCGCGGCGGCCGGCGATCTCGTGCTGCTCGTCGCGGGGGAGCGCGCGATGACGCGCTCGGTCCTCGGCACGTTGCGGCTCGATCTCGGGCGGCCGCCCGTATCCGAGGGCGGCCTGCGGTTCTTGTGGGTCGTCGATTTCCCGCTGTTCGAGGGTCTCGACGCCGAGGCCGACCCGCCGCGGCCGATCCCCGCGCACCATCCGTTCACGATGCCGCACGCCGACGACCTCGGTCGGTTGGAGAGCGATCCGCTGTCGGTGCGGTCGCAGGCGTACGACCTCGTGCTGAACGGCTGGGAGCTGGGATCGGGGTCGGTGCGTATCCATCGCTCCGACGTGCAACAGCGCATCTTCACGATGCTCGGCATCGGTCCCGACGATGCGCAGCGCCGGTTCGGGTTCTTGCTCGATGCGTTCCGCTTCGGCGCGCCACCGCACGCGGGCTTCGCGGTCGGCATCGACCGGCTCGTCGCGCTGCTGGCCGGCGAGGAGAACATCCGCGAGGTGATCGCGTTCCCGAAGACGCAGTCGGGAAGCGACCCGCTGACGGACGCGCCGACGTCGATCGATGCGCGCCAGCTCCGCGAGCTCGGCCTCCGCCTCCTCGACCCGACGTAGCCGCGCGGACACACGATCATCCTCCCAACTGTTGGGACGATGGTGGGCGTAGAGCGCCTATGAGGCTCCCAACTGTTGGGAGGATGATGGGCGTAGAGCGCCTATGGCGCTCCCAACATGACTGTCTCACCCGACTCGTAGCCTGCCGCTCATGGCTTCGATTCAGGATGTTCTGCACGAGATCGCCTCGCGGCAACTCGGTCTCGTCACGCGTGCGCAGCTGCGTGACCGTGACGTATCGGACGATCTCCTCAAGCGCCTCGCCGCGCGCCGGATACTTGGCCGCGTTCGGCCCGGCGTGTACGCAGTCGTGGGCGCGCCCGACAGTTGGGAGCGCGGGCTCCTTGCCGTCGTGCTCTCGGTCGGCGCGCCGGCCGCGGCGTCACACAGCGGGGCGGCGAGACTGTGGAACTTTTCGCACCGTCCCGACGAACGATACGAGATCACCACTGATCGGGACCGGCGTGTCGATCTCGAGGGCGTGCGCATCCATCGCAGTTGTCATCTCCTCGACGAGGATGTCACGACGTGCTCGGGCATCACGTGCACCACATTCGAGCGGACGCTGTGCGATTGCACCGCGTCGCTCTCGGAGTGGCAGCTCGGAAGGGTGCTCGACGACGGATTGCGCAAGGGTGTCGTCTCGTTGCGTCGCCTCAGAGACTGTGCCGAGCGATTGGAGTCGGGACCGGGCCGCCGCATGTCGGTCGTGCGAGCGCTCCTTGATGCTCGTGACGAATCGTTCGATCCCGGCGGCAGCGACGCTGAGCTCCGTGTGTTGCACGTGGTCCGGCGCGCGGGCCTGCCGATACCGGTCCAGCAGTACCGCGTCGAGGTCGACGGGCGGAAGTACCGTCCCGACTTCGCCTGGCCGGGATACAAGATCTTCGCCGAGTACTACGGGTTACCGTTTCATACCGGGGCGAGCGCGGTGATCTACGACAGCGAGCGCGTTACCGCACTCGCGGCTCACGGATGGCTGCCCTTGCTGTTCACGAGATCCTCGACGGATCGGGAGATCGTCGAACGGGTGGCGGCGGCGCTCACATCAC
>DATMUX010000708.1:0-3280 GCA_035563695.1 Acidimicrobiia bacterium | reverse complement strand
ACGTATTCAATCCGACCCGGGAAGCCGTCGAGCGTCGACTCGATACTCTCCTACCGCCCGATGAGCGAGACCTCGACTTGCCCGAGCTGCAGGCCGTAGTCGAAGAGGAGTACGCCAAGGGCGATTACAAGCCTGGCGCGCGGGAAGTCCGCCTCGATGTGTTCCACAACTACCGCGCCGCTGACCCACGTCTCCTGCGCGGCACCTTCAACGGTCCAAACGACCGGGAGTTCGACGTCGAGGGTGGTCTCTACCAGCAGGTTTCACGGCTCTACGCGATGAAGCGTGGTTGACGGCCTCGCACTCTTGCGGTGGGGACAGTGTGCCAGGTCACGCCGCAGTGCAGCAGGAGTCGTAGTTGGTAGTTCCGGAAGTTGCGGAAGCCGTGGCCGACGCGTTTGACCTTCTTGATCAACAGGTTGATGCCCTCGGTCGGTCCGTTGGAGCGGCCGGTCGTGTGGAACGCGAGGACCTCGTTCTCCCAGGCACGGATGGTGCGGGCGAGTCGCCGGCATTCGCGTACGCCGGACTGGTCGCAGTGTTCGTAGAAGCGACGCAGCCGTCGACGCGCGGCCCAGACCGTCTTCGCGTCGTAGACATCGCGCAGCAGCTCCTTCGCGAGGTACGTGTAGGTGACCTCACCGTGGCGGTCGCCGTGACCGAGCATCGTGAGGAGCCGGTCGTGTTGTTCGTCGGTGAGGCGTTCATGGCCGACCAACAGCCGCCGTCGGATCCGATACAACGGGTCGTCGCGTCGGCCGCGATGACCGAGCGTTTCTTGTTGCACGCGACGACGGGCATCATCGATCGCGGCGTTCGCCAAGCGGACCGCGTGGAAGTGATCGACCACGATCGTCGCGTCGAGCCGGTCGGTCAGCCCGGTCGCATACCCGCGGAACGGGTCGATGACCGCGACCTCGATCTGCGCGACCCACTCGGGCGGCCGTTCGTCGAGCCAGTCGCGCACGACCTGGCCAGAACGTCCTTGGGCGACGTCGAGGAGCAGGTGGCGGTCCAGGTCGACGAACCCGGTGATCATGACCGTCGGATGCGTCGGCCGGGCGCGCAAGAAGCTGGTCTCGTCCAACCCGAGCGCGCTTGGCGCACCCAACCGTTCCGGATCATCGACGAGCGCCTCGCCGTGCTCGCGCACCGCGGCCATCGCGGTGTGCCAACCGATCCCGAACTCGCGGGCGACCTGCGCGACGCTGTCGGCGTCTTCGCCGACGCGGCGGCAGATCTCGACCCGAGCTCGCTCGGTCAGCGACGCCCTCGACGCGATCAGAGCGTGCCGTTCGCTCCACGTGCCCGTCGCGCACAACGGCTCGACGCAGTGCCAGATCCGCTTCGCCCACACCAGACGCACCGGCCGCCCCGCGATCGGCAGATCCCGCACCTCGACCCGCCGGCGACCGTGACCGACCGCCCGCACACCGCACGCCGGACAACCCACCCGATCAGCCGTCGTCTCGACCTCGAGCCACCACTCGCCGCTGTCCACCACATGCGCGCGTACGACGAAACCGGCCATGTCGAACAACGCGGTCGCGCCATCGCTACCGTGACCAACCACCAGGGGTCTCCCTCTCTCGCTGCCTTCGACAGCCGCAAGAGTGGCGAGGCGCCTGGCCTCGACGGTGGACCTACAAACCCGGCCCGATCACGACACGACCCCAGCGTTCATCGCGAAGAGCCGGCAAACGAAGGTTCGAAAGGAGTCTCGCCAAGGGCACTGTTGTCGAAATCACAACGCTCGCCCTGCTCAGACCGGATCGTCGTGTCGATCCGTCGAAACAGCCAGCAGGTCGCTTTCGAACCCGTTCGCGAGCGAGCTGCCAACGAAGAGACAGCGCTGAAGCCCAGGCGCCTTTGCCCAGACCGCCGCCGTCCTAGCGGCTGACGTTTCTTGGTACCCCAGTACGGCACTTCGGAGACACCACTCGTGCGCAAGCGTGGGGTTCCGGGTTCGAGTCGCAGACAGCCCACTCACGTCGGTGACACCAAGAGGGACCGGGACCGCAGACCGGCACCAAGACGGCGGACACGGACGGGCACCGGCGGCGAGGCGGCGAGGCGGCGAGGCGGCGAGGCAGACGCGCACAAGGGACCCGGAAAAGCGGGCGGGAGCGGGAGCGATGCCGAAGGGCGGCGGCGCGCACGAGAACCGCAACGGGCGCGGACAGCCGGCGCGAAAACCTAAGGCAAGGCGGCGTCTCGGCGCGACTCCTTAGTCGTTGCTCGGTGGGAGTCGATGCGACAGTGCCGCCCATGGTTCGCCCGGCCGAACGATCCATAGACGATCCGCTACCCATTCGCCCGTGCGGCGTTGCCTCGCTATCCAGCACGTGATCCGAGCGGGGATGCCGGGTCGTTCGCTAGGCGGAGTATCTCGGTCCATCGCGAGCCACGCGTGATGGTCGAGCGAATCGACCCACACGAAGAGATGACCAGCTTCACCGAGCTTGCTCGCGTTGTTTGCCGCCTCGACCACGGCGACGTTGTTCACAATGTCGGGGCTCGTCGCGAAGCTCCCCGAGCTTCCAATGAATACGCAAGGCTCAGCGGGTTGGTAATCGACGACCCGACCGCTCGACCCGAGGCGGCTGATGGGATTTGCGGCGCAACGGGGGTCGGACGGTGGCCCGACGAGCGTTCCTCGCCGTCGCGAGCGCGTTCGCATGTGTCAGTCTCGTCGGCGGGCCATCGCCACATTCGGAAGATGCCGAGGACGATGCAGGTCAGCAGAATGGTCCACACGATCCAACCGATGTTTGCCTCTGAGGTGAGCATCCCGCCAGCGTGTGCGTGATTCCAGGGGAAGCCGCTACTCCAGCGGTCGTACACGATGAAGAGCAGTGCGCCGGCGGCGAGGTTGTATGCCGTGCCCCACCACAGGTCGAGCAGGAGCACGACGGCCGCTGCCCACGCCAGGTACTGCATTGCGAATGCGGGAGTCAACAGGAGGAAGAACGCGAGCGACAGACCAATGCCCATGGCCAAGGTGCTGCGCCGACGCAACACCAGCGCGGCCGGTATCGCTGCCGAGACCGCAAGGATGAGAAATCTTCCCGAACCGGGAAGGAACGTGACGAGGCTAGGGAGATTGGCGCGATGTGCCGCGTCGACCGGTCCCCAGTGAGGGTTGTTTCCGTCCCAGCCTGTGTAGTCGAGGACGTTTCGTTTGAGGCCGTCCCACTGCTGGGTGATCGCAGGGAGCCACAACACCAAGAAGACGACGAGAAAGCCGCTCGCGGCTCTCGTCAACTGTCGCCTATCGCGC